>CAMAUG010000289.1 GCA_945861255.1 Candidatus Sulfopaludibacter sp. SbA3 | reverse complement strand
GATTGCCGCTACACAGCCGCGAACCGGCGCGAAATTCTGGAATCGCGCGTGGATGCAACGGCGGTGATCGGCCGGGCCATCGCCCAAGTTGCAACACCACCCGCCGTCTGGTTGAACGCCTCCACCACGACCATCTACCGGCACGCGTTCGATCGCGACATGGATGAGGCAAGTGGAGAACCGGGCGGCGATGAACCGGGTGCGCCATCCACGTGGCGCTTCAGCATCGGCGTGGCCAAGGCGTGGGAGCGAGCCTTCTTCGACGCAGCGACTCCGTGGACGCGCAAAGTTGCACTCCGCAGTGCCATGGTCATGAGTCCCGGCCGCGGCGGCGTTCTGGATGTGCTAACAAAACTGGTCCGCTTTGGTCTGGGCGGGCGCCTGGGTTCCGGCCGCCAGTACTTTTCGTGGATTCACGGAACCGACTTCACTCGCGCCGTCGAATTCTTGATCCAGCGCGAAGACCTGGAGGGGTGCGTGAATGTCTGCTCGCCGAATCCCGTTCCCAATCGCGACTTCATGAGCGCTCTCCGTAAAGCCGCTGGCGTCCGGCTCGGAATACCCGCTGTCCGCTGGATGCTGGAAATAGGAGCGCCGATTCTGCGAACGGAAACGGAACTGGTTCTCAAGAGCCGCCGCGTGGTTCCGGGCCGGCTGCTGGATGCGGACTTCAAATTTCACTTTCCGTCCTGGCCAGAAGCCGCGCGGGATCTGCTCGGCAGCATGAACAGCGCGGTCCGGGGCGGGACCCCGCCGCCACCTTGTAAACTGTAGTTAAGTCCCCGTTCATGATCACCCAGGCCGCGATTGCCACCTTTGACAACCTCGAGCTCGACTGCGGAATTACGCTTGCCCCGGTGACGTGCGCCTACGAAACCTACGGCACGCTGAATGACGACAAGAGCAACGCGATCCTGGTCGAACACGCGTTTTCCGGCGACGCGCACGCCGCGGGCGAGGGTGGCTGGTGGTCCAATATGATCGGCCCCGGCAAGGGTTTCGATACCAACGAACTGTTCGTGATTTGTTCCAACGTGCTTGGCGGTTGTAGAGGAACAACGGGGCCCGGCTCCATCAATCCGGCGACAGGCTGCCCGTGGGCGATGTCATTTCCCGCGATCACCATTTCCGACATGGTTCGGTTGCAGAAGAAGCTGATTGATCACCTGGGCATTGCGCGGCTGCTGGCCGTCGCGGGAGGGTCCATGGGCGGGATGCAGGCGCTCGAATGGGCGGTGGTGTACCCGGAGCACGTGAGCGCGGCGCTGCCCATCGCCACCACGACGCGCCACAGCGCCCAGCAGATCGCGTTCAATGAGGTAGGGCGGCAGGCGATCATGGCCGATCCCGATTGGAACGAAGGCAACTACTATACCGGCCGGCCTCCGGCGCGCGGGTTGAGTGTGGCGCGCATGGTGGGCCACATCACGTATATGAGCGACGAAAGCATGCGGCAGAAATTCGGACGCCGCGTGCGCGAAGGTCAAAACAGATTTGAAGTGGAGAGTTATCTGCACTACCGCGGCAGCCAGTTCGTGGACCGGTTCGACGCGAACTCATATCTCTACATCACGCGCGCCATGGATTCCTACGATCTGACTCAGCGTGGGGCGTTGTCCACGCTATTTGAGAACATACCTACTCGCTTCCTGGTGCTTAGCTTTACGTCGGATTGGCTGTACCCCAGCTATCAGTCGCTCGAAATTGTCAGCGCACTGCGCAGTCGCAATTGCGACGTGGCGTATTGCAACCTGACGTCGCACTACGGGCACGATGCGTTCTTAGTAGAAGTGGACGAACAGGCCGAACTGGTTCGCGGCTTTCTGGCAAGCACGTTGCGCGAAGCGCGGGCGATAGGGACGGGCCATGGGCGTTCGTGAGATTTACGGGCGCAGCGATTACGCCCTGATCGGCGAACTGGTGGAGCCGCACACGCGTGTGCTGGATCTGGGCTGCGGCGAGGGACTGCTGCTGGCGTGGTTAAAGGAAAACAAACACGTGGAGGCCCGCGGCGTGGAGATGGTGAGCGCAAGCGTGCAGAAGGCCATCGCGCGCGGCGTCTCAGTCTATCAGGGCGACCTTGAATCCGCTCTGGAGGATTACCCGGACAAAGCGTTCGACTACGTGATTCTCAGCCAGACTTTACAGGAAACGCGCCACCCGCTGCGTGTTTTGCGGGGGATGCTGCGCATCGGCAACCAGGCCATTGTCGCGTTCCCTAATTTTGGCCATTGGAGCATGCGGCTGAATCATCTACTCACGGGCCGCGCTCCAAAAACGGAGCTGTTTCCGCACGAGTGGTACGATTCGCCGAACATCCATTTTCTCACGGTGCATGATTTTGAGCTGCTGGCCCAGAAGGAGGGGTGGAGAATCGAGCGGCGCATGTATCTGTCCGGCCACTACCAGGTAACGGCGCTTCCCAACTTGATGGCGGAAGTCGGCGTATTCATGTTTTCGGGCGCATGATCGCCGTGACCCTCTCCCCGTCCACGACCGATTCCGGCAAGCGCTTGGATCATTATCTTCAAGAAAGTCTGCCGCAGTACACGCGCACGCGTTTGCAGAGCTGGATCAAAGATGGTCTGGTAACGGTGGACGGCGCGGCGGTGAAGCCGTCGGCCGTGTTGCGCGGCGGAGAACACATTGAGGTGACGCCCAGAGAATTGCAGCCGCTCAAGGCCGCTCCTGAGGATCTGCCGATCCACATTCTCTATGAGGATGAGTCTGTGATCGCGGTGAACAAGCCCGCCGGGTTGATTGTGCACGCTGGCGCGGGCGCGCACTCCGGAACGTTGGTCAACCGGTTGATCCATCACTTCGCAAAACTATCGCAACTGGGCGGCGATCTGCGTCCGGGGATTGTGCATCGTCTGGACAAGGGCACCAGCGGCGTATTGTTAGTCGCGCGCGATGACGCGGCGCACCAGAATCTGGCCCGACAATTTTCCAGCCGCACGGTGGAGAAGGTCTACCTGGCGCTTGTGCATGGCGGCGTGCGCGGGGAATCCGGCCGGATCGCCACGCCCATCGAGCGCGATTCGGCGCGCCGCACCCGCATGACCACACGCAGTGGAGCGGGCCGCGCCGCCCTCACCGAATATCGCGTGCTGGAGCGTTTCGATAAATTCACGCATCTGGAGGTTCGCATCGGCACCGGGCGCACGCACCAGATCCGCGTACACCTTGCGAGCATAGGTCACCCCGTGGCTGGGGACCGGCTCTACGGCGCGCCAGCCGCGGAGAGAATTTTCCTGCACGCGCATCGTATTGTGTTTCACAGCCTCGCGGCGGAGCGGCATGTCACCGTCGAAGCGCCCTTGCCGCCGGATTTGGAAAAATGGCTCTCCCGACTGCGTGGGGAATGAATTCCGCGCCACACCAGCGAACTGCACTTAGCCGGAGCACCCGAAGAAACCGGCACCGATGAATCGCTACGGGCGATCCACGCCTTTGGCCGTCAAGACCGCGAGCGGCTTGGGTCCGGCCAGGAAGGCGATCAACCTTCGGGCGGCTTCCGCGTTCTTGGCCGCACTCGACGCACCTGCCGCGAAGCGAATGCCGTAGCGGTATTCGCCGGGTAGGGGACCGAGAATCTCCACGCCTTTTACGGGCACAATCTCGCTGAACAACGTGATCACCAGGGCGGCTTTGCCGGTAACGACGCCTTCGACGGCGGGTCCGGAACCATCCGCAAGTATGATCTTCGGCTTGACGTCGGCAGAAATGCCCAGTTTTTCGAACATTCCTTCCACATATCCGCGCCCGGCACCGTCTTTGGGATAGGTGATGGACGCCGCCCCGCGCAAGGCCCGCATCAGCGCTTCGGGGGTCTTGATATCGGGCTTTGGCACGCCGCTACGAATTCCAATGCCAAGCTCAGAGCGGCCTATTTCGGCGCGAGTGGCAGCGGCAAGCTTGCCCTGTTGAACCAATTCTTGAATCGCTTCGGACGTGATGACCGTGACATCAAACGCTTCGCCAGCCTGGATGCGCCGCCTGATGCCCGCCGTGGAATTGAAGGTGAGGTCCAGCGGGTGGCCGATCTCACGCTCGGCTTGAGGCCGCAGTTCCTCCAGTGCCCCCTTCATGCCGTTCGAAACAAGAACGCGTACTGGAGCGTTCTGTGCGTGGAGTTGCGGCGCCGGAAGAAGTGCTAAGCCCGTCAGGCATGACGCAATCGCCGTCGCCAGGGATAGTGAGGTCATGGCCCATTATAGGAGCATACGCCGCCAGCTTCGCGATGAACGCTCAACTCCCGGGCAAGCCCGCCGTTTCGAGCAAGTTGATGTCGTGCCCGGAAGCCGGCTAAGGGGCGAGAACGATGGGCCCGCGCAGGGCACCCGCCCAGTAAACGTTCTGGAGCGAAAGCGATGAAGGCATCATTCGTCCGGCAGCACCGCCAGGGGATGTGCTTTGCGGCCGCCGCGCACGTGCGTGTGCACCGGTACCGATCCGCCCAGCACGATCCGCGCCATCTCCGCGCAACGGTCGATCAAGGCTTCGGCTCCCTGCCGCAGTAGACGGCTTTTCTGCACGGATTTGACATTGTTCTCCATGTCTTCCGCGCTCCAGCCGCGAGAATGAGCGATGTAGGGAAACTGCGGAAAAATACAGCCCACTTCCGCGAAGAAGCCCAGCATCTGCCCCGCCACCGCCTGTACGTTGTCCTGGCCGCCCGTGATGATGAACCCCACGACTTTGTTCTTGAGTAGTTCGCGATTCGATACGGTTTCCTGATTCTGTATACAGTTCATCCGTTCTACCATCTTGTAGTAGAGGCTGCTGGCCGAACCCCAGCGAATGGGAGTGGAAATCACCATGACGTCAGCCCAATGCACCATGGCTTCATAGACCTGATCCAGTTGGTCAGCCGGGTCCATCTGCGTGATGGAACACGGCCAGGTGCAGGCGCGCGCGGATTTTGAATAGAACCCCTCGCAGTGGCGGAAGTTCAGATCGCGCAGGCGGATGGTACGGGTTTCACACTCGCTTTCCCGCGCGTGAGCCACCGCGATATCCAGCAAGAAATCCGATGTACTGAATCGTGGCTGCCCAGCGGTCATGGTAGTGGTCGAAATCGCAGCGACGCGAACCGGACCAGGCTGGCGCTGCGGCGTGCGCGCCAGTGGATGCGGCGCGTGCACCTTGCGAGTGCGCGCATCGGCGGAGTTCAGATCCACCCACAATCGCCCGTCTTCAATCTTGCATT
>CAMAUG010000288.1 GCA_945861255.1 Candidatus Sulfopaludibacter sp. SbA3 | reverse complement strand
GGACGGCCAATATTCCGTGACCGCCCTGCCGATCGGCCTTTACACGGCGAATGTCGAACGCGAAGGCTTTACAAAGCTGGTTCGTTCCGGCTTGCAGGTAACTGCCGATAACACCATTAGTGCAGACCTTCAGCTTACCGTCGGCACCGTCCAGCAGACTACCGAAGTGAAGGGTTCCGTAGACTTGGTGCAGTCGCAGAATTCCACCATCTCCGCGCTCTTCACCGGCGCGCAGACCGTGGAATTGCCGTTGGTGTCGCGCAGCTACGCCAACCTCCAGTTCCTATCTCCCGGCGTCCTTCCCGTATTCCCCCCTGGCAACGTAGGCGCCCTAACTGGCTACACGTCGCGCACCTTCATCACGTCAAACATCAACGGCAGCCTGATTAACGGCCATTACCTCGACGGCTGGAACAACCGTCACTCTTTCAACTACGTATTTTTGACCGTCATCAGTCCGCCCATTGAATCCATCGAAGAAACCCGCATCATTACCAGTAACTTCCCGTCGCAGTACGGTGAGGCGCTCGGCGGTGTGACGACTGTCTCCACCAAGTCGGGTACGAACGCCTTCCACGGAAGTGCCTTTGAGTATTTGCGCAATGACAAGCTGAACGCGAACACATTCTTCGCGAATCGGGGTGGCGCGAAGCGGCCGGTTGTCCGGCGTAACGAATACGGCTTTACGCTGGGCGGGCCGATCTTTAAGAATAAGACTTTCTTTTTCGCGGATTATCAGGGTATCAGAGTCAGACAGGCCGTCGTTGCGACTGCCACCATCCCCACCCTGGCGCAGCAGCAGCAGGTGCAGACCGGTGACTTCAGTGCGCAGTCTGCCGTTATTTTTGATCCGTTGAATGTCGTGGGGGGGCTCCGTGTACCCTTTGCGGGCAACATCATCCCGGCGTTCAGGGTAGATCCGGCCGCACGCCGGGTGATGCGGTTACTGCCTGCGCCGACCCAGGCAGGGGCGGCCAACAACCTTACGTTCACCGGGCGCGGCACACAGAACGTCAGCCAGTGGGACGTCCGCGTCGATCACAACATTGGCGACAAGGGCGACCGGCTTTTCTTCAAGTGGAGTGTGGATCTTTCGAACGGCACAAGTCCGGGGCTGCTCCCCATTGGTCCAAATCCTGACGGCATCAAGACCGGCGCCTTTCTCACCTCCAGCGGTTCCGGTGGCACTTCGACCATGCGACCCTGGATGGTGGGTGTTAACTATACGAAGGTGTTCAGCCCCACTTTCCTTAACGAGTTCCGCGTTGCGGCGCTTCGGAGTTGGGGACCGAATATTGTGACGGACGACGATCCCTTTAACGTCGCTGACCAGCTGGGAATCCCGGGCATCAATATCAGTGATTTCAACCGGGGTATGCCCGCGATGAATATCGCTGGATTCGCGCAACTCGGAAACATCAGCACCTACCCCGAGTTCACTCACGCGCTCAGTGTGCCCATAGAGAACACGAGCACCATTACGAGGGGCAACCACACTATCAGGTTTGGCGGAAGCTACACCAGGCTGCGTCTCAATACCCACACGACACTCGCTGCGAGGGGCCAGTACCAGTTCTCCGGCGTCTTCGCCCGGCAGATTGGTTCCACCACCGGTGGCCTGGCCCTGGCGGATTTCACCCTTGGCAACGCGCGTAATATTCTTCGTAGCATTCAATTTGGCACCATAGGCCAGCGGAGTTGGCAGGGTGCTCTCTATTTTGACGACGCCTGGCGCGCGACCAGAAGGCTCACGATTAATTACGGGCTTCGATACGAATTGCTGGCGCCCTACCATGAAGTGTTCAATCGCTGGGGCAACATCGACGTGAATACGGCCAAGTACGCGGTGGCGGGAACGCAAAGCGAAAGCATCAACGGAGCGTGCGGCCGCTCGTTGATATGTCTTGACAAGAATAATACCGGCCCACGCGTTGGTCTTGCGTACCTGCTCACGGGCGACGGGAAAACGGTGCTTCGCTCTGGATTCGGGATGTCCTTCTTCGTGCTGCAGGATACCGGCAGAACGCTGAACTTGAATCATCCCGCGAGCATCATTCAACAGCTCGCTTTCGACCAGGGCGGCGTGCCGGGCAATCGGCTCTCCCAGGGACTCCCCTTACCTGTTGTGCCGAACGTGTCCAGTCCGTCCGTCATCGCCGGGGTGTTCGAGAGTAACCCTTCCAACTTGGCGATGAGTAAGGGCCTGCAGATGAACATCAGCTTGCAGCGGCAACTTACCGACACTCTCGTGCTCGAAGTTGCCGGAGTGCGCTCGATTACCACTGGAGTTCTCCGGGAAGTCTCGGCCAACCAGCCGCTGCCTGGGCCGGGTGCATTTGACCCGAGGCGGCCGCTGTTTTCCATTGCTCCCAACCTGGGCGACATTGACTTCCGGACAGGTTACGGCCATACCAAGTACAACGCGCTGCAGGTGCAGCTCACCAAGCGGTACGGTGGCGGCTTGACGGGAGCCCTGTCCTATACCTGGGGCCATCTTACGAACAATACGAATAGGCCGCAGAATTCCCTTTGCTATAACTGCGAGTGGGGAAATGACGGAGGGGACCGTCGCCACACGCTGGTGATCAATCATGTGTACCAGCTGCCGTTCGGCCAGGGCCGCAAGTATCTCAGCAAGGGCATGATGAGCCATGTCATCGGCGGGTGGGACCTTTCTGGAGTCTGGACCATGTACGCGGGCTCCCACTTCAGTCCCGGTGTGGCCACCTCAAACACGAACGTGCAAACGGGTGGCGTGATCACGTCCACGGCCGAGCGGCCCAATCTTCTCAGGAATCCGACCCTTCCCGTGGGTGAGCGCAAGATCACTCGTTGGTTTGACACAACGGCGTTCGCTCAGCCAGCCAACTTTACCTTTGGCAATGCTGGTCGTGGCATATTGGAGGGACCGGGCTATTTCGGGCTGGATGCCGGCATCTACCGCAACTTCCAGATCAGAGAGAACATTCGGCTCACTTTCCGTGCGGAGGCGTACAATGCGACCAACAGGGCCAACTTCGCGAATCCGAATGCCACTTTGGGAAGCCCCGCGATCGGCACCATCGGCGGCACGGTTGGGCAGGCCAGGACCATGCAGTTGGGTCTGCGGCTGCAATTCTAATCGCAGACGAAGTAACTTCGTGTTTCTTTGGGGGCCTGAGTTTTTTCAGGCCCCTTTTTGGTTGGCAGCGCGGGCCGTTAAGAAGAATTTTCGGACCGGCCCGGACTGGTCCAGGGAATTAAGGGGACAGGCTACTCAATCGCCGAACTCCAGAACGCCGGATCGACCACGCCGAGTTCGGCGATTGATTAGCCTGTCCCCTTAATTCCCGTATGCTGTGGATGGTGCGCATAGATTTCGTCTTCATCATTCTCTCAGCCGCCGGATTAGCCGGCTGCGGCGCGTCGTCCACACCGGTTGCGCGCGACCCCACTCAAGAGCCCTGGTATCGCGACCTCACTGGACAATTGACCGGCCTGAACAGGGACGCCCAAGAGGCATTCAGAGAGGGAAAAGCCGATCGGGCATCGGAGTTGATTCTGCAAGGTGCTCCGCTGGCAAAGCGGCTGCTCGACGTTCCGCGCCCGGCCACCGCTGCCATGGAGGCGGCTTCCGACCTTGACGATCTCTATGGCCGCATGCTGCTGTCGAACCGGCACTACGGGTGGGCGCGCCTGCAATTTCAAAAGAATCTGGCGCGCTGGAAGAGCTGGACGCCGCAAACCGCCGAAAGCGAGCGGCGTCTGAAACAGGCCACGGATGCGATTGCCGAGTGCGATCGAAGCATGCACTAACGCCGTCAACAATGTTAGGATCATCAACATGAAACGCCTCGCTATATTTCTAGCTACATGCGCCTTCCTGTGCGCCCAGATTCAAACTGGTCCGGCATTGTCCTATCAGGCGGTGGAAAACTGGGCCAAGCTTCCCACGGGATGGAACTTCGGCGAGCTCGCGGCCGTGGACGTCGACAAGAACGACAATGTGTGGGTTTTCAGCGACGGTCCGCATCCGGTGATGCAATTCGACAAATCCGGCAAGTTCCTGCGCGCCTGGCCGGAGTTTCTGGGCAAGAAACCGCATGGACTGCGCGTTGGCCCGGATGGCAACATTTGGACGGTGGATCTGGAATTACACCGCATCGTGAAATGGACGCCGGAAGGCCGCATGATCATGCTCATCGGTACAGGCGCTCCCGCCGCGGATAACAACGCGAAATATGCGTTTAATCGTCCCGCGACGCTCAACTTTGGGCCCAACGGCGATTTGTTTGTCGCCGACGGATACGGCAATTCGCGCGTGGCGCGCTTCAGCAAAGATGGCGAGTACCTGGGCCAATGGGGATCCAAAGGGGCCGGCGACGGTGAATTCAACCTGGTGCACGATGTCGCCTTTGACAACAAGGGACGCGTGTATGTGACCGATCGGGTGAACAGGCGCGTGCAGATCTTTGATCAGCAAGGCAAGTTTCTCGGCAAGTGGACGGACCTGGGCGTGCCGCAAGGCTTGTACTATTCAAAGAGCGAAGACGTTCTTTATATGTGCGACGGCAACAATTCACGCATCATCAAGGTGGATCTGGAAGGCAAGATTGTGGGTGTGGTCGGATCGTTCGGCAAGGGTCCCGGCAAGCTGGATGTACCGCATTACATAGCCGTGGACAGCACGGGCGCCATTTACGCGGCGGACTTCCGCAACTGGCGCCTGGAGAAGTTTGTGAAGAAGTAACAGGCCTGGCGCGCGTCTTCCTGGCGCTTCTTCAATGTCACCGGATCTCGAATCCGGACGTGTTGAACGGCGCGGCGGCGGTTGCCTCCACTATCCGCACGTCGCTCCAAGGAGGTCCCTGATGCAGCCGGGCTTCCAGTGCATCCAGCTGCGTGTGAGTGCCGTTGGCGTGAACTTCCACTCGCCCGTCCGCCAGGTTGCGCGCCCAGCCGGTAATCCCCACTTCGCGAGCGGCTTTTTGGGCGAATGCGCGGAAGCCGACTCCTTGCACGCGGCCAGCGATCAAGAAATTTCTTGCTGCGGGGCGCTCCATGGAGAACGATTGTAGCTGGGTAAACGCCCCGGCCGCCAGGGTGTGGGTACTGATTTCACGCCTGGGTAGCACAAGCCCGTGGCCAAGTGGTTCAACCAACAGTTGTTCTCGGAGGGGCAAAACAGTTGATTCCATTGCTGTTTGGACCCAGGGTGAGACTGCTAAAGTATGCTTCGCAT
>CAMAUG010000287.1 GCA_945861255.1 Candidatus Sulfopaludibacter sp. SbA3 | reverse complement strand
ATCGCTGGGTCTTCGCTCCGCTCATCGCTGGGTCTTCGCTCCGCTCATCGCTTGCGTTGTCGCTCCACTCGTCGCTGGGTCTTCGCTCCGCTCATCGCTTGCGTTGTCGCTCCACTCGTCGTTGGGTCTTCGCTCCGCTCATCGCTTGTCCTTGCCACCTAAGCCGCTGTCCCGCCCACCGTCATCTTGTCGATACGCACCGTGGGAATTCCCACGCCCACCGGGACGCTCTGGCCCTCCTTACCGCACACACCTATGCCCTCATCCAGCTTCAAGTCGTTCCCAACCATGCTCACAAACTTCAACGCTTCCGGGCCATTGCCGATCAGCGACGCCCCGCGTACGGGCCTGGTGAGCTTGCCATCTTCGATCAAGTAACTCTCGGTGGCCGAAAACACGAAGTTCCCGCTGGTGATATCCACCTGCCCACCGCCAAATGTCGTGCAGTACAAGCCTTTCTTCACGGAGCGGACAATCTCTTCGGGATCGCTCTCGCCCGCCAGCATATAGGTGTTGGTCATGCGCGGCATGGGGATGTGTTGGTAGCTCTCGCGGCGGCCGTTGCCGGTGGATGCCGTTTTCAGAAGGCGGCTGGATAGTTTGTCCTGCAAATATCCGCGCAACACTCCGTTTTCGATCAGCACGTTCTCTTGCGTCGGCATCCCCTCGTCGTCCACATTGAGAGACCCGCGCCGGCTGCCGCCCGCGTCATGGCGAATAGTGCCGTTATCGACCACGGTGCACAAAGGACTTGCCACTTGCTGCCCCACGCGGCCGCTAAATGCCGATGTTCCTTTGCGATTGAAATCCGCCTCCAGCCCATGGCCCACCGCTTCATGCAGCAAAATCCCCGGCCAGCCGGGCCCCAGCACGACGATGGTTTCGCCCGCCGGAGCGTCCACCGCACTCAATTGCACGACGGCCTGGCGCGCTGCTTCCCGCGCGAAAAACTCCGGGGTCTTTTCGTTCAGGAAATAATCGAGGGTCACGCGCCCGCCGCCGCCCGCGTAGCCGTGCTGCGGCGTGCCGTTCTCCTCGCGAGCCAGAGCCATCACGCTCATGCGCGCCATGGGCTGGCGGTCGAAACTGAGACGGCCCTCGCTGGTAGCCACCAGAACGTGGCGCAAGCTGTCGGCGTAAGTCGCCTGCACCTGGAACACGCGCTTGTCATAGGCGCGCGCGGCTTCGTCGGCACGCCGCACCAGTGCCACTCGTTCTTCAAGGCCCATTTCGTTGGGCGCGTGAATCATGGGATAGAGATTGTGGGCGCGGGCCTCCTCGAATCCGGACTTCACCACGGACGCCGGTCCCTTGGCAATGCACGCAGCCACGCGCGCGGCCTTGCGGATCTTTTCGGGACTGAGGTCGTCGCTATACGCGTAGCCGGTGCGCTCACCCACAATCACGCGCACGCCCACGCCCAGCGTCACGCCCTCTGTCGCGCTCTTGACGATGCTTTCATCGATGCCGATGGAGCTGGTCGTAAGATATTCGAAGTACAGGTCGGCGTAATCCCCGCCCGCGGACAGCGCCTCGATCAGGTACGCTTCCAGATCATGCTCGGAAAGGCCAAACCGGGCGGCAAAGAACGACTGAGAGAAACCCATGCTTCGAGCGTAACGCTAATTCAGGGAACTGGCTACTCGCGCCGCGGCAATTAGGGGGATCAATTAAGGTGACAGGCTACTCAATCGAATTCGGGGCGCGAGGAGTTCGGCGATTGAGTCGCCTGTGCTCTTAGTTCCGGGCGCCGGTTTCGCGTGCCAGGCGAACGCGCGCGCCTTCCAGCTTGGATTTGACCCTGGCGATCTCCTCCGGACGCAGCTCGGCTGGGGAACTGGAACCCCATTCCTTCAGCGACAGTTCCCACTGGGCGGCGGCCTCTTTCACCTTGGACTGCTTCATCAGCACGTCGGCCAGGTGATCGTGCACGGTGGGATCGCGCGGAGTCTTCTGGATCGCCAGCCGCAACTTGCGCTCGGCTTCGTCCAGGCGCCCCATTCGATAGTAGACCCAACCAAGGCTATCCAAGTACGCGCCGTTGCCGGGATCGCCCTCGAGAGCCTTGTTGATCAGGCCCAGCGATTCCTCCAGGCGGAGACTACGGTCCGCCAGCATGTAGCCGACGTAATTCAACGCGCCGGCGTTATCGGGATCCACCTTCAGCACCTTGCGGAATTCCACTTCCGCTGGCTCCACGCGATTCGTGCGTTCGAACATCGCGCCACGCATGAACCACACGCCCTGGCGGCTTTCGTCTGTATCGGACAGTTTCTCAGCCGCATCCAGCGCCTTGGCCATGTCGTCGAACTTGCGGCCCTTGTCGTACACCTCGGCCAGCGACAAGTGGATCTCGCGGTCGGTTTTTCCGCCCAGCAGTTTTTTCAAATCGGCGGCGGCCTCTTCAGCCTTGCCCATTTCCGCCAGCAGACGGTTGCGTACCAGACGCACCATGCGGTCGTCCGGGTATTTGCGGCCGGCGCCTTCGGATTCCTGCTGCGCCTTCAGGAATTCCTTGCCGGCGCGGTAGGCTTCAATCACTTCGGCGGCGACGCGCGGGGCCAGGCTGGAATCCAGATCGGCCATCTGCCGGTAAGTGTCCACGGCGGCCTCGGTTTGATCGATGGAACGGTACAGCGCGGCCAGCCTCTCCAGCAGAGAGGCACGATTGGCGCGCTCCCCCTGATTGTAGTTGCGCTTGGCGGTGCCCGCCAAAATGTCCTTCAGCACCTGCGCCGCTTCTCCAATCTTGTCCTCGGCTTCAAGGATGTTCACGTCGTTGAAACGGATTTCAATCGAATTCGGTTCCAGGGCCTTGGCCTTGTCGCCGGCTTCCCGCGCTTTCGCGAAATCGCGCTTTTGGCGGTAAAGCTGCGAAATTCGCAGATACGCCAACGCGTCGGTAGGATCGTCCACCACCATTTCGTTATAGATGGCCAGCGATTCGTCGTACTCCTGCGCGAACAGAAGATCCTGCGCCAGATTGCGCCGCACGTCCCGCTCATTCACGGGATTCAATTCCAATTCCCGGCGCAGCGCCTGCGCGGCCAGCTTGAATTCCCGCATCTGCTCATAGGCCACGGCCAGCGCGTGCAGACTCCTCGCCGTGGGGCTTTTGTCGGCCAGGCTCTTCAGCAGATCCGCGGCGCGCTTGTTGTCGCCCAGGTCGGCGTAGACCAGCGCCAGGCCCGTCAACGCATCTTCATTGGCGGGATCGATGGCCAATACCTTCTGATAGGCTTTCTCGGCGTCCACCGAATTATCGGAAGCCTTGTAGAGCCGGGCCAGCATTAGCCAGGCTTCGGTTTCGCGCGGGGCCAGCGTGGTGATCTTCAAGTACTGATCGATGGCGCGCTTGACCATGGTTTCGTCGATGCGCCCGCGCTGTGCGTCGCCGATCTGGCGTGTGAATACGCGCGCCAGCAAACGGTGCGCCGCCAGGTCGTTCGGGTTCAGCTTGAGCGCCTCTTCGGCATCGCTCACCGCCTCGCGCCAGCGGCCCGATTGAATGTACAGATCGGAAAGCTCCTCCGCCAGCATCGGCGTGTACGGGTCGGCTTTGATCGCTTCTTTGTAGTTATCGATGGCGCGGTTCACGTAGTCGCCGCGGTTGCCCAGCGACCCGGCAAGTTCGGCGTACATGTGAGCGAGCGAGTAGTGATAGTAGGAGGCCGCCCGGTCCACTTTGGGCGCGGGCGCTTGCTGCGCCTGTGCTTGCCACGCCAACGTCGTGCTTCCCACCACTGCGATCAGCAGAGCTTTATTCATGAGGCTCTCCCACATTCTTCCGGCAGCGTAAAACCGCCCAATTACAGTATACATACCGGTACCATGGAAACAGCAGGCCCAAATATTTCCCCGCTCGATCGTACACATGAGTCCCGCCCAACACCCTTTGATCGTCATCGCGGGCCCTACCGGTTCCGGTAAAAGCCGCATGGCCATCGAAATCGCGCTGCGCGTGGGCGGCGAAATCGTGAACTGCGATTCTCTCCAAATCTATAAGGGCTTCGACGTCGGCACCGCCAAGACTCCGCAAGCCGATCGGGCGGGCATACCGCATTACTTGTTCGACGTGAGCGAGCCGCACGAAGGGTACTCCGCCGGCGAGTACGCCCGGCAAGCCCGTGAAGCGCTGCGCGAAATTACGGCCCGGGGCCGCGTGCCGGTCGTGGCGGGCGGTACCGGTTTCTATCTCCATGCCCTGCTCCATGGCCTGCCTCCGCTGCCGGAACGCGACGAAGCGCTACGGGAGCACTTGCTTCGCCGTGAAACGCGGCGTCCAGGAAGTTTGCATCGCCTGCTTACCCGCCTGGAGCCCGCGGCTGGGCGACGCATCCACGCGCGTGACCGCCAAAAAACGATCCGCGCTCTGGAAATACGCCTGTTGACGAAAAAAGCTCTACCTCGGCTATGGGATTCCGCGCTTCCGCTCGCCGGTTACCGCACGATCAAGATCGGGCTGAATCCGGATCGCACCGCCCTCAACGCGCGCCTGGATCCACGTGCCGAATCAATGTTCCGTGGCGGCCTGCTGGAGGAAGTTCGCGGGCTGCTGGCGTCCGGCGCCACCGGCGCGGAAAAACCCTTCGAATCGCTGGGTTACAAACAAGCGCTGCGGAATCTGAAAGGCGAAATGACGCTGGAGGAAGCCATCGCGTCCACGCAGTTGGAAACCCGCCAATACGCGAAGCGCCAAGCCACGTGGTTCCGGCGGGACCCCGAAATTTTCTGGATTCAAGATTTCGGCGACGCCCCCGGCGCGCTGGAGCTGGCGCTGGCGCACATCCGGAAATAAGGGGACACGCTACTCAATTGCCGGTCTCCGCAAGACCACCTTGTGCGGATATTGCAGTCTGGTGGCGGAGACCGGCGATTGATTCGCCTGTCCCGTTTTTTCCGTTACACTGAAATTTATGTCCAATCAATACTCCAAGCCGCCCGCCATGGCGATTGACGCGAACAAGAAATACACCGCGACCTTCACTACGTCGCGGGGGGCCATCGTGTGCGAGCTTTTTGCCAAGGAAGCACCCAACACAGTCAACAATTTTGTTTTTCTGGCGCGCGACAAATTCTACGATGGAACCGTGTTTCATCGTGTGATTAAGGATTTCATGGTGCAGGGCGGCGATCCCGCCGGCACGGGCCGCGGCGGTCCAGGCTACCGCTTCGACGACGAATTCAAGGGCAATCCGCACCGCCATAAAGTTGGCTCGCTCTCC
>CAMAUG010000286.1 GCA_945861255.1 Candidatus Sulfopaludibacter sp. SbA3 | reverse complement strand
CGCGGAACAGCAACCTCCCCGCCCCGCCGGGACGCCGCAAGCCAGTCTGGGATTCGAAGCGCTCGCGTTCACCTCACTGAGCGCCTCAGTGTGGCTGGTGCGCGACGAACCGGCAATCCTCTTCCACTCGCGACGGCATCAAAGCCCGCGCCTGCGCTGCTGATCCTCCTGTCCCCAACGCTCGTAGTTCGCCAAAAGCAAGGGTTTACACTGGAGAATTAGCATGATCGACGCCACTCTGGCCAAAATTTTCGGCACCAAGCATGAGCGCGAAGTCAAAAAACTGCGCCCCACCATTTCCGCCATCTCGGATCTCGAGCCGCGGATGCAAGACCTCTCCGACCAGGACTTGGCGGAGCAGACGGTCCGCTTCCGCGAGCAGATCGATCAGGGCGCTTCGCTCGATGACGTCCTGATCCCCGCCTTCGCCACCGTGCGCGAAGCGGGCCGCCGCTATCTCAACATGCGGCACTTCGACGTGCAGCTAGTCGGCGGCATCGTGCTGCATCACGGCAAGATCGCGGAAATGAAAACCGGTGAAGGCAAGACGCTGGTGGCCACTTTGCCCGTGTATCTCAATGCGCTCGCGGGCAAGGGCGTGCACGTGGTCACGGTAAACGATTATCTGGCCAAGCGCGACTCGGAGTGGATGGGCCGCATTTACAAATCGCTGGGCATGACCGTCGGCACCGTAGTGCATGAGCGCAGCGACATGGAACGCCACCAGGCCTACCGCTGCGACATCACCTACGGCACCAACAACGAATACGGCTTCGACTACCTGCGCGACAATATGAAATTCCGTCTGGCCGAATGCTGCCAGCGGGAACACAACTTCGCCATCGTCGATGAAGTGGATTCCATCCTGATTGACGAAGCCCGCACGCCGCTCATCATCTCCGGACCCAGCGAAGAATCCACCGACAAGTACTACCGCATCAACCGCATCATCCCGAATCTGGTGCGCGGCGAAGTACACGAAGGCAAGGAACCCGGCCAGAAGTGGACCACCGGAGATTTTACGGTGGAAGAGCGCACCCGCACCGTGGCGCTGACAGAAGAAGGCGTCTTGAAAGTGGAGCGCCTGCTGAATCTGGACAATCTCTACAACGCCATCAACATGGAAATGAACCACCACGTGCAGCAGGCGTTGCGCGCGCACGTGCTGTATCTCCGCGACCGCGAATACCTGGTGAAAGACGACGAAGTGATCATCGTAGATGAATTCACGGGCCGCCTGATGCCCGGGCGGCGCTGGTCCGACGGTCTCCATCAGGCCGTGGAGGCCAAGGAAGGGGTGAAAATCCAGCGCGAGAATCAGACGCTGGCCACCATCACTTTCCAGAATTACTTCCGCATGTATAAGAAGCTGGCGGGCATGACCGGCACGGCCGATACGGAAGCCGCGGAGTTCGGCAAGACGTACAAGTTGGACGTCACCGCCATCCCCACCAACCAACCGCTGAAGCGCGTTGAATTCGAAGACATCGTCTATCGCACCGAGGAGGAAAAATTCCGCAACGCGGCCAAGGAAATCAAGGAACGCCACGATAAGGGCCAGCCGGTTCTGGTCGGCACCATCTCCGTCGAAAAATCCGAAAGACTCTCCGGCATCCTCAAACGCATGGGTGTTCGCCATGAAGTGTTGAACGCCAAAAATCACGAGCGCGAAGCGTTCCTGGTGGCCCAGGCCGGACGCAAAGGCGTGGTGACCGTCTCCACCAACATGGCCGGCCGCGGCACCGATATTCTTCTGGGCGGCAACCCGGAGTACATGACGAAGGAACACCTGCGCAAGGAGAACAAGGATCCGGATTCCTACCAGATCGCCGCCATGGGAACGCCGGAGCGCGCGGAGTGGGACAAAGTCTTCACGCGGTACAAGGAGCAGACCGTCGGCGAGCACGACGAAGTGGTGGCGTTAGGCGGATTGCACATCGTCGGCACGGAGCGCCACGAATCCCGCCGCATCGACAACCAGTTGCGCGGGCGTTCCGGCCGGCAAGGCGACCCCGGCTCGGCGCGCTTCTATCTTTCCCTGCAAGACGACCTGATGCGCATCTTCGGCGGCCATCGCATGCAAAATTTAATGCTGCGGTTGGGCATGGAAGAAGACGTGCCCATTGAAAGCCGCTTGATCAGCCGCCGCATCGCCGCCGCCCAGAGGGCCGTGGAAGCCCAGAATTTTGCCTCGCGCAAAAACGTTCTGGAATACGACGATGTGATGAACAAGCAGCGCCAAGCCATCTATGGCATGCGCAACATGCTGCTGGACGGCTCCGATCAAAAACCGCGCATGCTGGAATACATCGAAGGCATTCTGGCCCAGTTCATCGACCTGCGCCTGCCGGAGAAAGCGCATCCCGGCCAGTACGATTGGGCCAACCTCGAAACCGATATCCTCAATCAATTCGGCGTTCGGATCGGGACCGAGGAATTGCAGAGCCTGGATCGCCGTACCGTCGAAGCGGAGATCCACGATCAGCTGGTGAAGCGCTATCAGGAAAAGGAAGACATGCTGAGTCCCGATCTGCTGCGGGAAGCCGAACGCATGATCATGCTGAATGTCATCGACAACCAGTGGAAGGACCACTTGTTGTCCATGGATCACCTCAAGGAAGGCATCGGCATGCGGGCCTACGGACAAAAGGACCCGTTGATCGAATATAAGAAAGAATCCTTCATCATGTTCCGGGACATGATGGACCGCATTGAAGACGAGACCATCCGGTTCCTGTACTTCCTGCAGCGTGGCGATGACGAGCATAGCCCTCTTCCCGGCCTGCCCCATCCGGAATTGTGGGATGGCGCGCCCGAGGAGGAACCCGAGCCGGTCGGAGTCGGCGCGACGGCCGAGCAGGAGCGCGCGCAGGCGCAAAAAGCCGCGCAGAACTCAGTGCTGGACTTCACACGCAATATTCAGCGCAAGAAAGAAAAGGAAATGGCAGCCTTGCAGTTTGTGGGCGGTGATACAACGGCCTCGCAGCAGCCCGTGCTGGCGAAGGATAAGGCCGGCCGAAACGACCCCTGCCCGTGCGGCAGCGGGAAGAAATATAAGAAATGTCACGGCGCTTGATGCTGGCTGCAATCTCGATCAAAGCACCCCCGGCCACGCCCTCGACGGCCGGGCCTACCGGCTTGGATGCTGGGCGCGTTCCGGCCTGCCCAGGCGCAATCCTCCCGCTCTTGTTCCTGCTGACGGCGCCCATGCTTCTGGCCCAGGCGCCCATTTTCCCGGACCAGATCGGCCCCTACCAGAAGAGCGCTCCGCGGACCGTATCGGTAGCCGACCGCGCCCTCTACGAAGAATACGGGCTAGAGTCCACCGAATCGGCGGAATACGCCACTGCGGACGCTGGGCCCGCCAAGAAACGCTTTTCGGCCACCGCGTGGAGGCTGCACGATTCCACCGGCGCCATGGCCCTGTTCCAGTTCCGCCGCCCGGCCGGTGCGACCGCCGCGGACTTCGCGCGCCTGGCGGTCCGAACCTCCGACGGGGTGGTTTTCGCCTATGGAAACTACGTCCTGCAGATCACCGGAGGCCTGCCTGAACAGGCTGATCTGGCTGGATTCTACAACCAACTCCCCAAGTTCGAAAACTCCCCGCTTCCGGCCTTGATTGACGCTTTGCCGCCGGAAGCGCTGGTTCCCAATTCCGGGCGTTACTTATTGGGCCCGGTTTCCCTGCAACGGTTTGAGCCCGGCATTCCGCCATCCACGGCGGCGTTCCGGTTGGGCGCCGAAGGGCAGCTGGGGAAATACGGAACCGGGAAAGGCGAGCTTACGCTCTCGATCTTCGCCTATCCTACGCCCGCCATGGCCAGGGACCAGGCCTTAGAGTTTCAAAAAATTGTTGGCGCGATGGTCAAACGGACGGGTCCGCTAGTCGCCGTAACTGTGAATCCACCCGACGCCGACGCCGCGGAGCGCCTCCTGGGCCGCATTAATTATCAAGCGCAAGTCACTGTAAATGAAAAGGTTCCTGGCAGCGAGCTGCGCAGCTTTAGCCGCGACATCGTCAGCATGATCCTGCTGGCGGGTATTGTCATCGTCTTCTGCGTCATGGCTGGACTGTTCTATGGAGGCTTCCGGGTTCTGAGGCGAAAGGTGTCAAACCGCGATCCGCAAGCGATGATCGTGCTGGATATCGGCAGGTCCAAATAAACCCCAGCGATCCCACCTGTTAGAGCTAAAACAGGCACCTGAAAACGCGTTTCCGGCGGCTTTCCCGCTCGGTGCCCGCCGCGGGGCACGTTCCCGCAAGACCCGCGATTTCAGGGCCTTTCGAACGTTTTCCGGGCGCCATGTTTTTCCCTTGACTTCACTGGCCCGCAAGCCCTAAGATCCAATCACAACCAGGTTTTGACGGGTTGCGTTGCCGTCGAATCTGATTCTCCCATGTACATCACCCTGCCTAAAAACAGGGGTACGGCAAAATGCTCACCTCCGGGTGAGCATTTTTGTTTGGGAGGGCCTGTAGAATCCCATTTGTTGCCGTTCTGGCGTGGCCCAAGCCGTCCGGCGGCCTGGAACCGGCCCGGCCCCCGCATCCGGTTCTAAATGGCTCCCCAGGTTACGTACCTGGACTTGATCGCCTGCCGAATCGACTGGCGGCCCGCGCCTCGAAATAGCCTCCGGCCACCTAGCCTCCCAGGACGCTCGCCGCATCGCTCAGGATGCCGCCCTGCCCGCTGAACTCGGCCAGCGTCCGCGCTCCGGCTGCCTTGTCCAGGGGCCGTACGGCATCCGTGACCAGTTCCACCCGCTTGCCGGTCTTAAGGAGCCCAAACGCGGCGAACTTGACGCAGATTTCGGTGACCACTCCGTACACGATGTAGCGCTCCGCGTCAAGCTTTGCCAGCAGCGCCGCCAGGTTCACCTGTTCGAAGCAATCGAGAGTCTGTTTTTCGAGCAGGATTTGACGCGCGCCTTCAACCGCCGGATCGCATGGCGAGTTCGGAATTACCATGGGCTTTTCGTACAGGGTGGAGGCGGGTTTCTGTTGACCCGCGGTGCCCCCCACGCAGTGCGGAGGAAAGCGCTCGAACTCGGGATCGTTTTCAGAATGCGCGTCCATGGTGGATATAACAGGAATACCGTGGGCGAAGGCGTGCCGGTTGAGCGCTGCCACTCGCTCCACTATGGCCTCGGCCCCTGGCGCGTACAGCGCGCCGGCGGGGTACAGGAAGTCGATTTGCGTGTCGACGTCGAAGAAAACGGTCTTC
>CAMAUG010000285.1 GCA_945861255.1 Candidatus Sulfopaludibacter sp. SbA3 | reverse complement strand
CTTGAGGCCCACGGGCTGCGTGGCCGCCAAGCCAAGCGCCCACACCATCTGTTGCTCATTGAGCCCCAGCAATTTGCCCATGGCGGCCGCCGCGCCGAACACACCCGTCGTGCCGGTGATGTGCCACCCGGCATCGTAGTGGGACGGATACACGGCGTTGCCGATACGGCATTCTACTTCGACTCCCAGCACCAGCGCGTTCAGAAGATCGCGGCCGGAAACGGGCTTGTACTCCGAATATGCAAGAATCGCCGAAGCCACTGGGCCGGCCGGATGGATGACGGTACGCAGGTGCGTGTCGTCGAAGTCGAAGATGTGGGAGCTGATCCCGTTCATCAGCGCGGCGTGCAGAACGTCGAGCTTTTCTTTCCGTCCGAGCACGGTGGCCTGCCCCGCGCCGGCGAACGGCGTGAGCGCGGCGATGGCGATATCCAGCGTTTCATGCCGCGACCCACCGATGGCGCAACCCGCCCAGTTGAGCAGCGTGCGCGTGGCTTCCTTGCGGACGGGCGCGGGAAGGTCTTCGTATTTCGCATTGACCACGTAGCGCGCCAGCGTCCGGGTGACGTCGCGCGGCGGCGTGCCAGCGGCGGCGACTGGCTTGGTAACCACCCGCGGCAGGATGCCCGCGGCGGCAACGGTTCCGGCGATCTTTCCAGAAAAAGTACGGCGGTTCATGCTGCTATGCTCGCGCAGACGAGCGTCGCGCGGGCGGACGAGGATTAAGATGGAAGAAGAGGGTGGTTCCATGAAGATCTCCATTGAGGGCATGCACTGCCAGGCGTGCGTGAATCGCGTGCGCAAGGCTTTGGAGAAGACGGATGGCGTGCAGGTGCAAGACGTTCAGATCGGCTCAGCAGAAGTGGTGGCGACCAAGGCCGGTGAAGCGGCCGCGATCAAGGCCATTGAGAACGCCGGCTACCAACCTCACGTACCCGCGTAAACAGAGGACAGCGGTTGACGGTCACCATTAATGTCGATGGCATGGTGTGCGCTTCCTGTACGGCGCACGTGCAGCGGGCACTGGACAAAACGCCCGGCGTGTCGAAGGCCGCCGTGAATCTGGTGACCGGACAAGCGGTGGTGGATTTCGATCCCTCCACCGTCGCCGTGGAAACGCTGGCCGAGGCGATCCGCGATACCGGCTATGAGGCTTCCCTACCGCAACAGGGGCGCGGCGCTATTAAGGAGCAAGAGGAACGGGAGCGGGAACAGGCCACCGAGGCACGGAGCCTGACCGTTAAGGCGGCGGTGAGCGTAGCGCTGGGGGCTTCTGCGATGCTGCTACCAATGCGGCTGATGCATGAACCAGCCGTGGCATACGCGCTGGCGACGGCGGCGCTCTTCGTGATGACGTGGGCCGGCGGCCGGATCTACAGCGGCGCGGCCCGGGCGGTGCGGCACGGATCTTCTGATATGAATGTCCTCATCGCGCTGGGGACGGGAGCGGCGTTTCTCTATTCACTCGCGGTGACCACGGCTCCCGGCTTCTTTCACGCGCGCGGCATCGCCGCGGATGTTTACTACGAAGCCGCCATTCTGATTCTGGCGTTCGTCGTGGCGGGCCGCGCGATGGAGGCCCGGGCGAAGCGCCACACCACCAGCGCGCTGCGCAAGCTGATTCAATTGCAGCCGCCCACGGCACGTGTGATCCGTGAAGGCGTGGAAACCGAGATCCCGGTTTCCGCCGTGCGACGCGGCAATGCGATCGTCGTGCGGCCGGGGGAGAAGATTCCGGTGGATGGCGAAGTGACGGCGGGAGAAAGCTACGTAGACGAGTCCATGCTCACCGGCGAGCCCGTCCCCGTGGTGAAGAAGTCCGGCAACACCGTGGTGGGCGGCACCGTCAACACCACGGGCAGCTTCGAATACCGCGCGACGGCGCTCGGCGAGGCCAGCGTGCTCGCGCGGATCGTGACTCTGATGCGCCAGGCCCAGAGCACGCGCGCGCCCATCGAGCGGCTGGCGGACCGTATCAGCCGCGTGTTTGTGCCGGTGGTGTTGGCGTTGGCCGCGCTCACGTTTGCAGGCTGGATGGTCGCCGGTGGAGAAATCGCGCGCGGTGCGAGCGCCGCCGTGGCCGTGTTGATTATCGCCTGCCCCTGCGCGATGGGATTGGCCGTGCCGACGGCCGTTATGGTTGCCAGCGGGCGAGGCGCCGAATTCGGATTGCTGATTAAGGGAGGCGAGGCCTTCGAAAAACTGCGCAAGGTGGATACGATTGTGCTGGACAAAACCGGCACCGTCACCGAAGGCAAACCCAGCGTCACGAGCACGGACCTTGACGACGCCGCGTTGCGTCTGGCCGCCGCGGCGGAGAGCCGCTCGGAGCATCCCCTTGCGCACGCGGTAGTTGCCTACGCCGTTTCACGTGGATTGGCGCTCCCTGAGCCGCACGGATTTCAATCCGTCACGGGACGCGGCATCATGGCCGAGGTTGAGGGGCATCGAGTGATTGCCGGCACCGCCGCGTGGCTGGCGAGCTGCGGCGTCACCGCTGAAGGCGATGGGATCTTGGTGGCGGTGAATGGAAAGTTCATGGGCTCGCTCACAGTGGCCGATCCAATTCGCGCGGGGTCAGTCAAGGCCGTTGCCGAGCTTAAGCGGCTGGGGTTAGACGTAGTTCTGCTCACCGGCGACCGCCGCGCGAATGCGGAGGCCATTGCACGGGAGGCCGGCATCACCCGTGTGGTCGCGGAGGTGTTGCCCGAAGGAAAAACCGCGGAGATCCGCCGCTTGCAACAGGAAAAGCGCGTGGTTGCCATGGTGGGCGACGGCATTAACGACGCTCCGGCGCTGGCGCAGGCCGATGTCGGCTTCGCCATGGGCTCGGGCACCGACATCGCCATTGAGGCGGGCGACGTGACGCTGCTGCGCGCTGATCTGGCCGGCGTGGCGCGCGCGATTGGGCTTTCGCGCGCGGCATGGCGAGTGATGACGCAGAACCTGGGCTGGGCGCTCGGCTATAACGTGATCGCGATCCCGGCGGCGGCGCTGGGTTTCTTGAACCCGGTGATCGCCAGCGCGGCGATGGCGTTGAGCTCGGTGAGCGTAGTGGGGAATAGTTTGCGATTGAAGCGGTTTGGACGGCAATGACGGGTATGTTCTCTTCGAAAGCGGTCTGTTTACTGAGCGGCGGGCTGGATTCCGCCACCTGTCTTGCCCTGGCGCTGCGGGAAGATTACGACTGCTACACGCTCGCGTTCGACTACGGCCAGCGGCATCGCATTGAACTGAATGCGGCGGCGCGTGTAGCCCATACGCTAGGGGCACGCGAACACCGCGTCGTCAAGATTGACCTGCGCGCATTTGGCGCCAGCGCGCTGACATCGGAGATTGACGTTCCCAAACACGGCTCGGTCGACGAAATGGAACAAGGCATTCCCATCACCTACGTTCCGGCACGCAACACCATTTTTCTCTCCTATGCGCTGGCGTGGGCGGAAGTTCTGGAGTGTTCGAATATTTTCATAGGCGTGAATGCCATCGACTATTCCGGCTATCCGGATTGCCGGCCTGAATTCATTCATGCCTTCGAGCACATGGCGAATCTGGCGACCAAAACAGGCGTGGAAGGCCGCACGCTGCTGCGCGTACATACGCCGCTCATCACGCTGAGCAAGGCGGAGATTGTGCGTCTAGCCGCCCAGCTCGGACTCGATTTTTCACTCACGCATAGTTGTTACGACCCCAACGATGCCGGACACTCCTGCGGCCGCTGCGACTCTTGCCTGCTGCGCCGGAAGGGCTTCGCCGAGGCGGGCATCGCTGACCCGCTGGTATACACGCCGTGAAAATCGCCGAAATCTTTTATTCCGTGCAGGGCGAAGGAATGCTGGCGGGCGTACCGAGCGTCTTCATTCGCGCGAGCGGATGCAATCTGCGCTGCGTGTGGTGCGACACACCGTACGCGTCATGGCAACCCGAAGGTCCGGAGATGTCCCATGGCGCGATCGTCGCCGCAGCGCGCGCCTTTCCCGCCTCGCACACCGTGGTCACGGGCGGCGAGCCGATGATCTTCGACGACATCGTCCCGCTCACGCAGCGCCTAAAACAAGAAGCAGGGCCGCATATCACGATTGAAACCGCGGGCACGGTTTATCATCCGGTTGTTTGCGACCTGATGAGCATCAGCCCCAAGCTGGCCAATTCCACTCCGCGGGAACGCGAGGGCGGGCGTTGGGCCGCCCAGCATGACCGGCTCCGGTACCAGCCGGATGTGCTCAAGCGCCTGATGATGGAGTATCCATATCAATTGAAATTCGTCGTGAGCGCGCCTGAAGACATTGCCGAAATTCAGCGCATGCTCGAACAGACAACCGCCGATCGCGCCCGCGTGATTCTGATGCCGGAGGGCACTCGTCCAGAAACGCTGCGTGAGCGCGCGCAGTGGCTGGCGGAAATTTGCAAGCGCGAGGGATTTCGCTTGGGCCCGCGCCTGCACATCGATATCTGGGGCGACCGCCGCGGCGTGTAGCGCGGCACCCCTTCAGTGACCGGCGGCCATGCGCCGCGCCATTTCTTCCGGCGCCACGTCCTCGATGTGGGTTCCGATGAGCCATTGATTGCCGCTGGGGTCCTTCACGCGCGCATTACGGTCGCCATAGAACTGGTTGGCGGGCTCCTGCAACGATTCACCGCCGGCCGCGATCGCGCTGCGGTACGCCGCGTCGCAATCGGGAAGGTACAGATAGATCATGCACGGCATCGGCGGCCACTGGCTGTTGCCTTGCCCCATCATGATTATGGAATCGCCGATCGTGAGCTCCGCGTGAGCCAGGCTGCCATCGGGCATATCCATGCGGCCGCGTACCACTGCGCCGAAGGCAGCCTGCAAGAATTCGATGATCCGCGCGCCGTCATTCACGACTAGAAAAGGGGTGACGGTACGAAACCCGTCTGGAACCGGATTGGGCATACTGCGATCCTCCTAACGGGGAATTGTATGCGATTCGCAGTGCCTTAACAACCGTCGTGCTCATCGGCAAAGAATCGCTGGACCAACGGCAGATATTGGGCATGGCGGCCGCCTGCGCGGCGCGTACTGTGAACCGGTAACGGCGATGGGTGATGGTATGGGTGAACTCGCCGAGCGTCGCACCCATACTCACTCCCTGGAATGGCTCGGGCAGATCCCAAAACCCGGGCACGCGCTGGCTCGGAGTGAGAAGAATCCGGCCTCTTCGCTCAATCAGAAGCAGCGTCCGTTCCAGGTGCTCCGTCTCGCGCTTGGTCTTCCTG
>CAMAUG010000284.1 GCA_945861255.1 Candidatus Sulfopaludibacter sp. SbA3 | reverse complement strand
GTTCACGCCTACTGCCTCACTGCTGGTCCGGGCCGGCGTCCGTTTGTTCAAGAACGACGTGGTGATGCTGCAGAATGGCGTCACCGATCAAGGGCGGACGCGACGGATCAACACGGTGTGGCCGGTCCTAAGCGTCCACTATCAGCCGTCGAAGATGTTTACGGTCCGCGCGGACGTGGAGCAGATCAACAACGGCGCGTCCTATACGCGCGTCACCCCGCACATCGATATCGGCGGGCGCTTCATCACGCGCTTCCGCCCCACGGAGAAGTTCTACATCGAGCAGAGCGCGCTCCTGCGGAACCGCAAGCTGATTCAGACCGATTACCGCGCGACGATTCGGAGCAACGCTGTCAGCGCGAACTACGACTTCAGCGAGAAGCTCGCCGTATTCGGAGGATTCAGCTATGACGATCTGTTCGCCTCCAACTTCGTGAACTTTCCGCGCGGCCCGGCGCCGATCACTAACATCATTCTGCGCGACCAGACTGTCACCCGCATCTGGCAGGGAGGATTGCGCGCCGTGCCGGTTCGCGGACTGGGCGTGAACTTCGCCGGCAATTTCGTGCGCACCACGGGCATGGGAGAAATCACCGGCGAAGCGCCGCTCTACGGACCCATGAGCTTCCCCTACGCGACGGGCTCCATTTACTATGACGTGCCGCGGCTGGGACGGCTCACGATACAACTGCAACGGACTTATTACACGGAACAGCTCGTGCCCGGAAACAATTTCGGCGCGAACCTGCTGACCGTCGCGTGGACAAGAGGATTTTGAAAATATGAAAACACTACGTCTCATCACTGCTACGTTTCTCGTTTGCGCCCCATCGTTCGCGCAGAAGGATGCCAAAGACATCTATCTGGACCAATGTGCCGTGTGCCACGGCCCGGACGGAGCCGCGAAAACCGCCCGGGGCCGCAAATTGAAGATGAAATCCGTTCATGAAGTGGCTCCCACAATGAGCGCCGCGGAAATGATCAAGATCACCGAGGCCGGCAAGGGCCAGGACATGGCGGGGTACGCGAAAGAGCTCAGCAAGGACCAGATCAAAGCCGTGGTGGAATACTACCGAGCCTTGGCGAAATAATCGCACGCCATGCCGGCGCCCCTCCTCATCCCGTTCGTCGCGGTTGCCGCGGTGCTGGCCGCGTGGATCGGCTTGCGCGCCGATTTCACGCGATCGCGCGAGGGTAAGATTCTGGCATTCGTCGCACTGGCGGTGCTCCCGGTGGCCCTGGTGTATGAAGGTTTTTCCATTCACATGGAGCAGGCGCAATCGACGGAATTTTGCCTTTCCTGCCATGTGATGACGGACTACGGACGCAGTTTGCGGGTGGACGACCCCAGTTACATCCCGGCGCAGCATTTCCAGAACAATCGCATTCCGCGTGAGCGTGCCTGTTATGCCTGCCACACCGATTACACGATGTTCGGGGATGTTTCCGCGAAGCTCCGCGGCATGCGGCATTTACAAGTCCAGTATTTCGGGACCGTTCCCAAGCCGGAGGCCATCCGGCTTTACGAGCCCTACCAGAATCGCGAGTGCCTGCACTGCCATGCCGGAGCACGGCGATTCGAAGAGGGCTCGGCGCACCATAAAATTCCGGATTTGCTGGTACGCGCCAAATCCGGACAACTATCGTGTCTTTCGAGCGGCTGCCACGAATTCATTCACGACGTGGAGTCGCTGAAGGACGCGACATTTTGGAAGGAGTAAACATCATATGCAATCGAACGTAGAAACGAAAATCAAGTGGGCGGCGGTGCTGGTTCTGGCCGGCCTGCTGTGCATCTTCGTCAGTTTCAGCAAAGTTCATCCGTTGGCGTT
This sequence comes from Candidatus Sulfopaludibacter sp. SbA3, assembly GCA_945861255.1. GTDB lineage: Bacteria > Acidobacteriota > Terriglobia > Bryobacterales > Bryobacteraceae > Palsa-187. The sequence continues at coordinate 3,422 of CAMAUG010000284.1, read as the reverse complement.
CATCGCTTTTTTGATCATCGCGTGTCCGCTGACGCTGGGAGGGGTCCTTCTATTTCTTGTGGCGCTCCTGCAAAAGGACACGACGCGCGAAATCGGACCGCATACGCCGTGAGCGGGACTACTTGCGGCGGAACAGCACTGCCGTGGAGGTGTGTTCCACCAACTGCCACGCGGGATCTTGTGCCAGACGTTCCGCCAGCTTGATGTCCGGCGGAATGAGGGCCATGTTCACGCGATGGCGCCGCAGTGTGTCATCCCAGCCGCTGATCCCGTTCATGGTGTTCAGGTATTCGCGCGAGAAGCGCTCGCCGAAGAAATCCGTCCGGCCATCGATGAAGACACGGTAGGGCTCCGGAAAACGGTACGTCAGATAATGTCCCCAACCGTCGGGAGCGAACGCGCGCGCCTGGCGGATTTCTTCGGCGTGCCGGTTGATCAGCGCGACGGGGTACACGGCTTCCGGAAAATCCGGTGTGAGTTTGACCGCGGCCGAACCAGCCAGCAGCAGCACGCCTGCCAAGGGTACGAACAAGCCGTTACGCCTCAAGGACGGTTGGTAATCACCCGCCATTTTCGCGAGAGTACCCGCGAGCGACCTGGCCGGTTTGTTTTGGGTCCACCGCTTCCACCAATCGGCGGATAACGCGGCGATCCAGGGAAGCGCGACAATCGCGTAGATGGGCACGTGCCGCACGGATCGCGAGGAAGCGTAAGCCCAGGCCAGAATCAGAAGTCCAAACGCGACCTGCTTGCGCCACAACAGGCGTGCGGCGACTGCAGTGCCCAGCACCAGCACAACACCGTAGTATGCGCCGGCCGCCGACATGAAGTTGGGCGGATAATATTCCTCGGTGAGCCTCAGGTACCAGGTTTGCCGCATGAATTGGATCAGGTGGATGTGTTCAGTGATGCCGTACGGATTGAGGAGCGACGCCGCAAAACATGCGCCCGTCAGAAATCCCCAGCGCAGCGCGCGGCGCAAAGCTCTACGCCGCCGCTCCGGCGCAGTGAGTGCTTCCGCCAGCGAACCAGCGGTTAGAATTCCAGTGGAAGCCAACAGCCCGAAGAACCCTCCGTGCAGATTCGCCCACACGGCCATCAGCGGAATCAGTGCCCACACCCACACCGTTGGCCGCTGACGATCCTGGTCCAGCAGCCATAGCGCGCCGGCCATGAACAACAATGTGAAGACATGCGGCCGCGCCAGATAGTGGATGGACGACGCGCCGATCGCCAGATGGATGAGGAACACACAGGCGATGACGTTGGCGCCCCGCGCGGCCATGTGCCGCATGGTGAGTAGAAGCGTGAGCGCCAGCACTAGAGCCGCCGCCACTGCGACCGCGCTCAATCCACCCCAGTGATACAACACCGCGGAACCCACTCCCGCCAGCCATTCCCAGGCAAAGAACGGTTCCTCCGGCAGCGTAAACGAAAGAAAATCGCGCGTGGGCGCCGCGTGATGCGCCATCACATACTCACCGGTACGGATGTGGTAGCCGGTTTGAGAATCGCGGAGCAAACCCATCCCTGTCATATCTCCAGTGGCGGTGAAGGCGATCAGCCACAATGCGATCGCGAAAAACAGAAGTTCCGGCACGGAAGGCACCAGCCACCTGCGCAACCAACTTTCCCTCGCGACAGACGGCGCGGCTGGAATGGTGATACTGGACATGGGTCTATTAAGAGATCGGTTTACCGGGTGGATCGCTGTACAGGCGCGCCCCGCCGGGTTCGTTAATGCTCCTTTGCCCTCAGTCCGATAGACCTATAGATCCCATGCACGAGTCCGGCATTCAAGAAACGCGTGAATCGGGCGTTGGGGCCTCCCCGGCTGCTCAGTTTGCGTCGCTGCGGGCGCTGGGCGAAAGCCTGGCCGACGGCCGCCTGGAACTCGCCGTCGTGGTCCCCACGTTCAATGAACGTGCGAACATCCCCGTACTTTTGGAGCGGCTGGCCACGGTGCTGGCCGGTATTTCCTATGAAGTGATCGTGGTGGATGACGATTCCACGGACCGCACCTGGGAAGCGGTGCGCGGCGTCGCGGCCCACCAGCGGCGCGTGCGCGTGATCCGCCGCATCGGGCGCCGCGGCCTGGCCTCGGCGTGCCTGGAAGGAATGATGTCCACGGCGGCGCCCTACATCGCCGTGATGGACGGCGATCTGCAGCACGACGAGACCATCCTGCCGAAGATGTTGACCACCGCGCTTCAGGAGAAATTGGATGTGGTCGTCGCTTCGCGCAATACGGCCGGCGCGAGCATGGGCGAGTTCGCCAAGGAGCGCGTCCATCTAAGCAATCTGGGATTGAAGCTGAGCAAGCTGATCCTGCCCGCCGCGGTTTCCGATCCCATGAGCGGCTTCTTCCTGGTGGACCGCCGCTTCGTGGACGAGGTCGTCTACAACACTTCCGGCGTGGGTTTCAAGATTCTGCTGGACCTGTTGGCTTCGGCCAAGCGTCCCGTCCGCTTGGCCGAGGTCCCCTACACGTTTCGAACGCGGGAGACTGGCGAGAGCAAGCTGGATTTCGCAACCGGCCTGGAATATCTGTACCTGTTGCTGGACAAACTCATCGGGCATGTGGTGCCGCTGCGCTTCGCTCTGTTCGCCCTGGTGGGCGCAGCAGGCGTGCTTCTGCACCTGGGGACGCTGGCGCTGTTGTACCGGCAAGCGCACGTCTCCTTCATGAATGCCCAGGTGGCCGCTACCGTGGTCACCATGACGTTCAACTACCTATTGAACAATCTGGTGACCTACCGCGACGCGCGGCTGCGCGGAGGCAAGTGGTTGGTGGGACTGTTCACGTTCTACCTGGCCTGCTCGCTGGGCGCGGCGATCAACCTGAGCGTCTCCGCGCAACTGTTGCGCAGCGGACTACCTTGGCTCTTCGCGGGCACGGCGGGAGTGGTGCTGAGCTCTGTATGGAACTACGGCGTCACCAGCGTGATCACGTGGCGCCGGCGGTTGGGCGGACGCAACCGGGCGGTCTGACATCCCGGCGCCGTGAGACCATCAAAATTGAGATGCAGGCTATCAAGCCCGCCGCGTGTTACTTCGCGCTGGTTTTCGGAACCGGGTTCGTTCTTGGGCCCATTCGCATCCTGTGGCTGACGCCGCGCATCGGGGTTAGGGCGGCGGAACTCACGGAGCTGCCGCTGATGCTGATCGCCGTCTACTTCGCCGCGCGGTTCGTTGTTCGCCGCTTTCACCCGGCTCCCCCGGCACTGATCCCCATTGGCTTGACCGCGCTTGCGATGCAGCTGGCGGCGTTCGCGGGGATGCCGCGGTTGTTGGCTCTCTCCAGAAACTACTCACGCGGTGACCTGGGGATGGGAGGCTGGAACAAGAGCGAATCCCAGGTGTGCTGCTTTTTTGTTGAGCAATGATATCTGCTGTTGGCGGTACTTGTCTTCGTAGTACTG
>CAMAUG010000283.1 GCA_945861255.1 Candidatus Sulfopaludibacter sp. SbA3 | reverse complement strand
AAGAAGCTGCTGGTGCAGCGAGTCGGGCAACCGGAACGCGCAGCGCGCTAGGCCGTCCGCGCCGCAGGTAATTCAAGCTGGACCGGCCCCGTGGCCTGTTTCGGATGAAGCGGCGCCGCTCCCCTCAACAGGCGGTTTCTTCGACAGCTCCAAGCATCAGGTGGGGCTTGCGTTTGCCAAGCCTAACTGGTAAGAGATCATAATCTGGCGTGGAGGCCAACGTCATGGCGAAGAACATCGTGATCTGTTCGGACGGTACCGGCAACACGTCCATCAAGGGACGCGGCACGAACGTCTTTAAACTGTTCGAGGCCGTGGATTCCAACGGGCATCGCACCAATCCGCAACTGCCGCCGCAGATCGCCATCTACGACGATGGCGTGGGAACCCAAACCTGGAAGCCTCTGGCCCTGGCGGGCGGTGCGTTTGGATTCGGGCTCGGACGCAACGTCCGGCAGCTCTACCGTGAGCTGGTGCGGATCTACGATCCAGGCGACCGTATTTTCCTGTTCGGGTTCAGCCGCGGCGCGTTCACGGTGCGCACCCTCGCCGACATTATCGGCAAATGCGGCATCCTCGACATGGGAAAGCTGCCGGAGCAGTCCGCCCTTGAAGCGCGTGTGAAGGAGGCCTACCAAGTCTATCGCGAAGGCTACCAGACCGTGCTGAAGAAGAAACTCTCACGTGGCCGCGAGAGCACCGCGGCTGCCGGCTTCCGCGCGAAACATTGCCTTCCGGAGGACACGAAGATCGCGTTCATAGGAGTCTGGGACACCGTTGATTCGGTGGGCGGGCCTTCTTACATGAGCAACATGGTCAACGCGGTGGCTTATCCGTTTAAGTTTCCCGATCACCAGCTCAGCCGGCGCGTGGAGCGGGCATGCCAGGCGTTGGCGTTGGACGACGAACGCGCGGCGTTTGCCCCCGAATTGTGGGATCACGATGAAGAGCACCCCGACCGCATCGATCAAGTCTGGTTCGCGGGCGCTCACTCCAATGTCGGCGGAGGTTATCCAAAGCAAGGAATGTCGTTGGTGGCGTTGGACTGGATGCTTCACAAAGCGCGTGCCTCGGGCCTCCGTCTCCTGGAAGACGACCGGCTATACTGCTGTGATCATGCCAACGCGGACGATCAGCTATACAATCCACGCGCCGGGCTGGGCGGGATGTATTTGTGGCGGCCGCGGGATGTGAAGCAATTCTGCGAAGACCATGGCGCGCCGGTCAAGATCCACCTATCCGTACTGGAGCGGATCGCGCATGGGACCGATAACTATGCGCCGGGCAATGTTCCCGGTAACGCGCAAGTGGTCATCACGGAGACCGGAAACAAGGACCAAGACAACGCGGCCGGTATGCGTGCGCTGGCCGTTCAGGAAGTTCTGCAAACGGCCCATGCCGAGGGAGGGGATTTATTGAAAGACGTGGGCGGGGCAATCGTGGTGGGCAGGTTGGCCTACGCGTTGTTCGGGGTTGGATTGCTTGGTCTGGTGATCGCTGCAATCGCCTTTGGTGGTCCGTCTTTGCTGGGGCTGGTGATTCCTGAGTGGGCCGTTCCGTACGCCACGGCTTTCGGAGATGCTTTGGTGAAACGGTTTGACGTCGCGGCGCCACGCCTCATTTTGGGATCGCTAACGTGCTTGGCGCTGGCGGCGTTTCTGATCATGTGGGTGAATCGTTGGCGGACGTCGGTATTTTCGAAATTCTGGTATCCGAATCAGCCGGAATTGAGGACCGCGCTGAAGGCCGCGCGGAAACTGTCAGGCGGTCCCCCGCCTTCTCAGAATTTCAACGCGCGCCAGACCGGCGATCAGTAGCGCGGCTCCCATGGTGATGGCGCTGTCGGCGACGTTGAACGCCGGAAATTCGTACGACCCGATGAACACTTGAACGAAGTCCGTGACGGTGCCGCGCCAGACGCGGTCGATCAGATTGCCCAGCGCTCCCGCGAACACCAGCGCCAGAGACACGCGCAGCAGCGGCGGTTCGGGCGCGGTGGGGCGCGGCGCGGACCACAGAATTCTGGCGATAAACGCGAGTACCGTCGTGGAGATGCCCACCAGCACAATCGCGCGGAGCGCCGGATGCCCCTCCGACAGCACGCCGAACGCGGCCCCCGGATTTTCCGCGTGGACGATATTAATAACTCCCGGGTAAATCGTGTACATGTCCCACGCCGGCAGATGCGCCACGATCCACCATTTAGTCAAGCGGTCCAGTAACACGACGACGGCGATAATGATGGCCGGCCCGGCGCGGTGGTTCCCGGCGGACTGGTTCATGGACACATCTCGCGAAGCGCGGTGGCGCAGGCGCCGCACACCGTGGGATGCTGCGCGTCCTGGCCAACGGCTGTCGAGTATTTCCAGCAGCGCTCGCATTTGACGCCATCGGCTTTTTCGACGGTGGCCTTGATTTCAGCGCCCGGTTCCAGCACCACCTGCGACACGATGAACAAGGCGGGCAGATCGGCGGCGTAATCGTCCACGTCCGCGCCCGCCAAACGCACGCGTGCTTCGAGCGGCGCACCGATGAACTTCGACTGGCGCGCTTCTTCCAGCGCCTTCAGCACCACGTCGCGGACCAGCAATAGATGTTCCCAACGCGCCAGTTTCTCGGAGCTTAGAAGGGAAGCCGCTTCCTCCGGTTCCGGCAGCAGCGCCAGGTGAACGCTATCGGGAGCGCCCGCGGGCTTCCTGGTGTGCGTCCAGATCTCTTCCATGGTGAAGGCCAGCAGCGGCGCGGCCAGGCGCGTGAGCGCGTAATGAATCTTGTAGAGCGCGGTCTGTCCGCTGCGGCGCGCCTGGCTCTTGGTGGCGGCCGTGTAGAGGCGGTCTTTTAGAACGTAGAAGTAAATGGCGCTCAGGTCCGTCGCGGCGAAATCGTAGATGGCGCGATACACCTTGTGGAAGGCGAATTCATCGTAGGAGGCCCGGCACCGGCGGATCACGTCTTCCGTGCGCGAGAGAATCCAGCGGTCGATTTCCATCATTTCTTCCACGGGAACCGCGTCCGCGATCGGGTCGAAATCGGACAGGTTGCCCAGCGCATAACGGAACGTGTTGCGCAGCTTGCGGTAGGCCTCGATAAGCCGGTCGAGTATGGTGTCGGAGAATCGTACGTCCTCGGTGAATTCGATCGAGGCCACCCACAATCGCAGCAGTTCCGCGCCGTACTTGTTGATGATCTTTTCCACAGCCTCCGAGCCGCGAGATTTCGACAACGCATGGCCCTCTGAGTCCAGCGTCCAGCCGTTCGTTGCGGCGGCGCGATACGGCGCAGCACCTTTCAAAGCAACGGCAATCAACAGCGAGCTGTGGAACCAGCCGCGATACTGGTCGCCTCCCTCCAGATACATGTCGGCCGGCCATGGAAGTTCGTTCGTTTCCGTGAGTACCGCCAGGTGGCTGCAACCCGAATCGAACCACACGTCCAGGATGTCGTTTTCTTTTCTGAACGCTGTCCCGCCGCACTTGTGGCACTTTGCATCCGGCCCGGCGAGTTCCGCGGCGGTCTGGTCGTACCAGATATCGGCCGTGTGTTCGCGGAACAGCCCGACCACGCGATCCAGAATCTTGCGCTCAGTGAGCGGCTCATGGCAGGATTCGCAGTAGAAGATCACCAGCGGCACGCCCCACATGCGCTGGCGGGAAATGCACCAATCCGGCCGCGTGGCGATCATGTTGCCGATGCGCTCTTCGCCCCACGCCGGGTTCCAATGCACTTTCTTGACGGCGTCCAGCGCCCTCTGGCGCAGATGGTTGCGGTCCATGCCGATGAACCACTGTTCGGTGGCGCGGAAAATAGTCGGGTTGTGGCAGCGCCAGCAGTGCGGGTAGCTATGCTCAATCTTTTTCGTCGCGGCCAGGCGGTTGTTGCGCGTGAGAAGTTCGATGACCACGTCATTGCCTTCCCACACTCTCTTGCCGATCAGCTCCGCCGGAAGTTCCCCCGCCGCGCCGTCAGCTTGATAAAAACGTCCCGCCCCATCCACCGGGCAATAAATGGAGAGGCCGTTCGCGCGTCCGATTTCGTAGTCTTCCTGTCCGTGCCCTGGCGCAGTGTGCACCGCTCCGGTGCCCTGTTCCAGAGTGACGTGCTCCCCCAGGATCCCCAGCGACGTCCGGTCCAGAAACGGATGATGGAACAGCGCCCCGTCCAGCTTCGCGCCTTCGAATGCCGCGATGACTTTGAATGAAGCCCATCCGCAAGCGTCGGCCGTGGCCTGCAGCAACTCCGTGGCTACAATGTAGACTTCGCCGTCGCTCGCGCCCACGCCACCGTCGCTCGCCGCCGCGCCCACCTCCGCCGCCGCGTAGCTGAACTTCGGGTGATAGCAGATCGCCAGATTCGCCGGCATGGTCCACGGCGTCGTCGTCCAGATGAGGCCCCACACTTGCCTGCCCGCCAGCGCGGGATCGATCGCCGTGGGGTCCGACGTTAATGCGAACTTTACCCAGATGGAAGGGCTGGAATGATTCTCGTATTCAACCTCCGCCTCGGCCAGCGCCGTGCGGTCCTGGATGCACCAGTTCACAGGCTTCAGGCCCTTGTAAACGTACCCCTGGTCCAATACATCGACGAAGGCCTGCGCGATGGTGGCCTCGTATTCGGCGCTCAGCGTCAGGTAGGGGTCCCACCAGCGCCCGAAAATGCCCAGACGCATGAAGTCCTTGCGCTGCAGGTTCACGTATTTCTCGGCGTATTTCCGGCAGGCCGCACGGATCTGGGAGGTCGACATGCCGGACTTTTTCGAGCCCAATTCCCCGTCCACCTTGATCTCAATCGGCAGGCCGTGGCAGTCCCAGCCCGGGACATAAGGAGAGTCATAACCCTCCATGGTCTTCACTCTGACGATGAAATCTTTCAACAACTTATTGAGGGCATGGCCCAGGTGAATATTACCGTTGGCGTAAGGGGGGCCGTCGTGCAGCACATAGAGCGGCCGCCCGGAGCGAGCCGCACGGATGCGCTCGTAAATCTTGGTTTCCTCCCATTGGGCCAACAACTTAGGCTCCAACTGGCTGAGGCTGGCCTTCATCGGGAAGGCCGTTTGCGGGAGGTTGACGGTCTTTTTGAGGTCCATTATTTGGATGGGCGCCAGAGGGGTCCCAATTCGAGCGATATCTTCTTATGGTACCTCCGCGAGCGCTTGTTTGGCCCTAGGGTATTGACAGTATTGGACGCCCACATGGGACGTCGTTAGTAACAGAAACTGTGGTCCAGCGCTGTGCGAAGCTGACCAGAGCGGGGCGGCA
>CAMAUG010000282.1 GCA_945861255.1 Candidatus Sulfopaludibacter sp. SbA3 | reverse complement strand
ACCTGCGGCCAACGGTGGGTCCTTTCGTCAGGGTTCAGCTTCGTCACCGGCACGGGCATCCCGCCGCCGGAAGGGACCCGCGAGAGGACGCCGGCACCATTCAGCGCGGGGGCTTTTCGGCCCGCTATCTCGCCGATGCAGCCAGTTCCAACGGGACCGGACACATGATTTACCTGCATGAGACCACTCTTTTCGCCGTGCCCTTCGACCCCGGCCGCCTGGCCGCCACCGGAACGCCGGCGCCCATTCTGGAGGATGTCAGCAGCACCCTGGCAGCGGGCGGGGATTTTGCGTTCGCGGGGGCGTCCTCCGGGCCGGGAACTTTCGTCTACCTCTCCGGGAAGGGATCACAGGCTGGGTATTCGATTTCCTGGGTGGATAGCTCAGGCAAGACACAGCCGCTGCACGCGCCGCCCGGCCAATACGTCACGCCGCGCTTCTCGCCCGACGGCAAGCGGCTGGCGTTTTCGATGGCCGGCGGCAAGGGATCGGACATCTGGGTGAAGGATTTGGACCGGGACACTCCGTCGCGGCTGAGTTTCCTGCCGGGCACGAATGACCGGCCGGTGTGGACTCCCGATGGGAAGAACATCGTGTTCCGATCCACCAACCCGGCTGCCCCCGGGTTGTACGGGATCCGCTCGGACGGATCGGGCGAGGCGCAGCGTCTGACCGAGGGCAAGCCTCTAGAGTATCCATCTTCGTTTTCACCGGACGGAAAGCGCCTGGCTTTATTCCGCGCCGGGAACGGCGGCAGCCAGGACATTTTCACCATGCCTGTCGAGATCGATCCCGGGCAGGGTGCTCTCCGGCTCGGGAAAGCGGAGCTGTTCCTGGGAACGCCTTTCGTCGAAGACAACCCGGCGTTTTCGCCTGACGGGCGCTGGCTGGCGTATGCGTCGACTGAGTCGGGGACGTTTGAGGTGTACGTGCGCCCGTTCCCTGGGCCGGGAGGACGATGGCAGGTTTCGACGGGCGGAGGCCGCTTTCCCCTATGGTCCTGGGGTGCCCCAGGGGCCGGACGTGAACTGCTTTTTGAGACCCTGGACGAGCACGTGATGGCCGTCAGCTACACGGCCACCCACACGGCCGGGGGCGACGCGTTCTCGGCGGGGAAGCCTCGGATGTGGACGGAAACTCGCCTGCGGGGTACTGGCCTTTTTTCCAACTACGATCTTGCGCCGGACGGCAAGCGCCTCGCGGCGCTCGTCGCGGACGATGCGAACGGCGAGAAGCCGCTCACGCACCTGACGTTTCTGCTCAACTTCTCCGACGAGCTGCGGCGGCGCGTGCCTGCGGGCAGATAACTGCAATTTCGCACAGCCCTGCGAACCTTCAATAAACTTTCGTTCTGGAGTGGGCGATGAGGGAGCGGTGGAAGTGTTTCCCTTCGCTTCATGAGTACTTGGCGAATTGCGGGGAGCCAGGCGCGGCGTAGCGCGCGCGGTCTGCTACTGGCGTGGGCGCGGGGGAAGCTCGCCGCGTTCGATGGCGGCGAGGCGCTCTTCGACGAGGGCGATACGTTCTTCGTGGGAGCGGAGCTTGATGTCCACGGGCTTAGCAGTTGTGGAAGGCGCGGAGCACTTCGGTTTGCATGTCGCGCATGCGTTCGATGAGCCGTTCCTCCATGTGCAGCATGGAAGCTTCGAGCTTGTGCAGCATGGAAGCTTCGAGAGCGTCGAGGTCTTTTTTTGTGGCGGGCGTGGTGTCGTCAGGCATGGTGATCTCCGAGGCAACCGAAGCGGGCGCGCGCCATGCGCTCCCGCGTTCCGATTGTACTACTCGCGGACGTGTCCGCCGTGCCCAAAGGACTGCCCAAAGAACTTTGCCTCGGCTGCGCGGTGGTTGTATGATGGGCAGCGATGAGAACGATTGGAACCTTGTGGGGCGTCGCGGCGGGGGATGCCTTGATCGCGTCAGCGCTGTGTTGATTCCCAGGGTTTGATGCTTCCAAAAAACTGGAGTGGTCCTATTATGTTCAGGCGGTCCTTTCTTTGTGTCTTGACGTGCGTCATGGCCGGGACAATCGCTTTCGCACAGGGGCAGGGCGTGGCGATTGCGAATGCAACCGCCGGGCAACTTGCGGCCGTGGCCGGGATGAATGCGGAACTCTCCGGTGTGCAGGAAACGCTCGCAAAGGCACGTCTGGCGGTTGTACAAGCGTCCTTGGAGGTTCCGTCAAAAGATGCCTCCATTCGCGCCGCGGTGGAAGCCGTCAGGGCGGCGGAGAATGAACTTGCAAGCATGCGCGCGAATGCTTTCGCGAAGATCCAGGCGTCACCGAACCGGTTGACTTCCGAGCAGGCGGCGGCCATCTCGACCACCGGCGGCGCTCGTGGTGGAGCGGGCGGCGGCGGCACCATCCCGCATCTTACGTCCGCGCAGGGTAACGCTCTGCTGCGGATCACCGACGATCTGAAGCAGCTCTCTGTGACGTTGACGAACGCACGCACCGCGGTCACTTCGTCCTCCCTCGCCCAACCGCCGGATAGCGCGAGGACCAGGGCGAACATTGACGCGGTGGCGAAAGCCGAAGCGGCTCTGGCCGCCGCTCGTGCCGGCGCCTTCGCGAAGCTTCAGGCGACGTCGAACAGGCTTGACGCCGAGCAGAACGCTGCCTTTATCGCGTTAGGCGGCGTGTTCGGGCAAGGCGGATTTACCCAGCCCGATCCGCTGAATTTCAATGACCACCGCGGCTACGTATCCCTGTTTGACGGCGTCAGCCTGAAAGGATGGGATGGCAATCCGAAATTCTGGCGCGTGGAGGGAGGCAGCATCGTCGGGGAATCCACGCCGAGCAATCCCAGCGGCAATAACTACCTGGTTTATAGGGGCGTGGATGCTCATGATTTCACGCTCAAGTTCGAGATTAAAGTGGAAGGCGATGGCGGGAGCGGAATCCAGTACCGGAGCAAAGACGGTATCCCATGGCTGCGTCCGATTCCGGCGAACGTCGCGGCGAACGTAGGGCCCATAAATCTGAAATGGATGCAGACCGGACCACAGGCGGACTTTTGGCCGAGCCGGATTTACAGCGGGCAGTTCTATTCGGAAAACACTCCCATGGGGATTATGGCGTACCGGGGACAGGTGGTGGAAGCCGCCGGGCTGGGTTCGAAGAGACTGATGGCTTCCATAGGCGAATTGAATGAGCTGGGGAAAGCGATCAAGCAGGATGACTGGAACCAGTACACGATCATCGCCCGCGGCCCAACGCTGATTCACATTATCAACGGCCAGTTGATGGCGGTTATGATTGACGATGACCTCGGCTCTTCGAATAACTGGACGGGACAATTTGGTATTGAAATCGAGTTGTTCGTCAAGGTATCCGTGCGGAACATCTGGTTAAAGAAATTGAACTAGGAAGACGTCAGCAAGAAATGACAACCATGAAATACATATTTGCCTTCTTTGGTCTTGTGGCCGTGGCCTGGTCGCAGCCGATACCCCAAACCCAAACTCAAGTCTTCGTCGTGACTGTTCCCGGCCCCGGTTCCGTCTATGCGAGCCGGTGCGCTTCCTGCCACGGCGCCGCCGGAGCCGGAGCCACTGCAAAGTCAGTGCTTCCTTACGTCCGCTACCACACCGACAAAGATCTGGCTCAGCGGCTGGTGGATGCGCACTCCCCCGCTGTGCAGGTTTCCGCCGAGCAACAGCGGATGCTGGCGAAAGAGCTGCGGGGTATGACGGGAACCAACCCGAGCATGGCGACCGGAGGGTATGTCGGGATCCGCGGCCAAACCGGGACGCGCGTCGAGCCGGTGGTGGACGTCTCTCCGAAGCCTGTGTTCACTCCCATCCAGGTGACCCTCAAACTGGCAAACGGGCAAAGCATCAGCGGCAAACTGCTGGCGCAGACAGAGACGGATGCCACCTTACTGGGAAACGATAACCGCTTTCATCTTCTTTCGCGGAAGGGGGACGTGTACCGCGAGAAGACGCTGGCACCCAAAGCCGACTGGCTGGACAATCACGGCGATAGCACGGGAAACCGGTATAGCCGGCTGGAACAAATCAACAGTGGCAATGTGCGGCGCCTGGCCAAAGCTTGGGAATTCCCAATTCCAACGTCGGCGCGGTTGCAGGCGACCCCCGTCGTGGTGGACGGAATCGCGTACATGGTTGGGTGGAATGAGATCTTTGCGCTGGATGCGACCACTGGCGAGCATCTCTGGAGCTACAACGAACCTCGCCATAATGGCATTCTCGGTGAGGCGGGAAGTGGCGCGAACAGGGGCGCCACAGTGTCGGGCAATCGCGTTTTCATGGTCACCGATCACGCGCATGTCCTCGCTTTCAACCGGATGACCGGAGCAAAGCTGTGGGACGCCGAAATGGCGGATTACCGCGCCGGCTACAGCGCGACCGCGGCGCCGCTCCTGGTGGGAGATCTGGTGGTAACGGGCGTTTCCTGCGGGGAAGAGGGTTGCCGTGGATTTCTCGACGCCTACGAGGTGGCCACGGGGAAGCGCGCGTGGCGGTTCTACACCATCCCGGCCCGCGGGGAGCCGGCCGCGGAAACGTGGATCGGCCAAGCCCTGGAGCACGGCTGCGGAACGACGTGGTTGACCGGCTCGTACGACCCGGCCCTGTCATTGATCTATTGGGGTACCGGGAATCCGTGCCCTGATTACATCGGCGATGAACGAAGAGGCGACAATCTCTACACCGCCAGCGTGATTGCCTTGGACGCGAAAACAGGAAAATTGAAATGGCATTACCAGTTCACGCCGCACGACGTACATGATTGGGATTCGACCCAGCCAATGGCCCTGGTGGATGAAATCTGGGAAGGGCAGCCGCGTAAGCTCTTATTGCATGTCGACAAGAATGGCATGCTCTACGTTTTGGACCGGACGAACGGAAAATTTCTGCGGGGCACGCCGTTCACCTCCATGCTTACGTGGAATTCTGGCTTCGACAAAAGTGGGCGTCCGATCTTGAAGGAATCCGATATTCTGTGCCCTTCCGCCGGGGTGAACTGGACCGATATTGCTTACAGTCCGCTGACAAAGTTATTTTACGGGCGCGTCACGGATACTTGCGTCGCTGCTCCTAAGGGAGAAAGCGGCTTGGATCCGCTGGGCGGGAATAACCGCTGGTTCGGAGTGGTAGGCCCGCGGACGCCGCCGACGCCGGAAATCGCGCAGCAGCTGGCTGAGATCAGGGCCAAGTTTCCCCCGGGTCCGTATGTGAGGGCTATTAATTTGGCGACGGGGCGGAAGGTATGGGACTACAACATGGGTGGCGGCCGGTCCA
>CAMAUG010000281.1 GCA_945861255.1 Candidatus Sulfopaludibacter sp. SbA3 | reverse complement strand
AGATCATGATACCTGAAGCATCAAAACAAAATGAGCTGGTCGCCGCGGCGCCAGGGCGGCGGCGGCGTTTCCCGCTTAATGCGGCGGGTCATAAAAGTGATTCGCGCTGGGATACGTGCTGCTGGTCAGCCGGCAGCTCCCGCCGTCGCCCACGAATTCGATGTGGTGGAAGTGCATGGGCGGCGCGTAGACGATGTCGCCTTCCTCAGCGATAAACGGCCCGCCGGGCGCGCCTTCGATATCCCAGCGCAACTTACCACGCAGTACGGTCCAGAACTCCGCGAAGTCCGCATGCAGGTGGCCGCGGTCGCCCGGACGGTTCGGATTGCTCTTGGCGTATCCGTAGATGAAATTGCCGCGCACGCGGTTCTTGCGCATCGACGGCTCCGACCAGGAGGCCTGCCCCTTGTGCGCCGCCTCAAGGTCCTCAATGTTGACGTGGATGCGATCCGGTTTACCGCCGGGGCTGGGAACGTCCAGCGGGTTGAGCCCCGTGTCGAGCGTGACCGGCAGGAACTCGATCGCTCCGCCCTTCGGGTAGCCTTCGAGCGGCGATTCGTACACCGGCGAAGCGTCGCGGAGCGTCACGTCCATGCGGATGGCCGGCTCCGTACCAATCACTTCGAGCGAATGCAGGTGCCTCTCGGCCGCATACACATAGGACCCCTTGCGCGCCTCAATGGTTTGAAACTTGCCTTCCGGGTATTCGATCTCAAACCGGATGCGCCCTTTCTGCACCACCCACCAGTGCGGCGAATCGGGATGCAGGTGCCGGCGCACTTTCGAGCCCGGCATGGCCTGGATGACCTCGACGAAGCTATTGCGGTCGGCAATCACGACTTCCGTCCAGTTGGGTTCCCCGAAATGCTTCGCTTGCAGGTCCGCCAGCCGCACCAGGGGCTTCATCGGGGCTTGCCACGGCGCGGGCTGCGCCGGACGCGGCAGATAGAACACGCGCTTTTCCGCTGGTTGCGCCGCAACGGATCCGGCTGCCAGAACTACTGCGAAAGCGATGGGAATTCTCATACGTGACCTCCCTGCCATTTCCTAACACCCGTATCCTAACACCCGCAGATCATCATAACCTGATACATTACGGTGGCGCGCGGGCCGAGAACCGAACGCGGCATTTCGTACCGGACGCGGGCGAACACGAAACATATCTGCCCACCGATGTTTTATCAACATGGCGTGCACAGAGGCACGCCTATAACTCATTGATTACGCTCAAGAATTTTCTTTAGGAAAAATTCAGTTTCCCCTTGACCGCAAACACCAATCGGCGCATTATAGACGTGGTTCCAAGAGGTTTGAAGGACAGCGAGCCAAGCGGGAAGTAGCGAAGCTGGAACATTGATCCGTCGTGGAAGAGCTAAGCAATTACTCGGAAGCGGCGGGGAGCGAAGGCAATCGGGCGACCTGCCATGGCAAGTCTCTCTGGCTGGAGCCGGGAAGGGTACTAAAATCCGGAAGGATTGAGAAGTCCTGAAGGGGAGTGCCAGACCGGAAACAGACGGGGCGCTTTGGAATCGGACGTGGCAACGGGCGACGTGCAATGATCGAGCCATGCCGGGCAATTAAAAAGCTGGGCGAGGCCGGGAGCGCGAAGCCGAACGGGCCATGCGAGATTTGAGAGCGGTTTCGAAGATGTAGGCCAGGAGCGTCGACCCGGTAGCGGAGACAGGCCGAAAGGCAGGCCGTCGCGACCGGAGAGTGAAAGGCTGCATCGAGAGGCGGGCTTCTACCGGAATGACGTGCGGACGCGCACCGGCGCTATGATCCGCAGCCGGGCAACACCGGCGGCGGGGAGTAAAGGGCTTACGTCACCGTATTCCGGATGCCACGTTCTGACCGCGCATGCAGGTCGGAGAACGAGCGGTCTGGAAGGTCACTTGGAACCACTACTATTTTCTGCCAAACCGCTCAACCGTCTTTGCGGTCGACTTCCGCACTGGCCTCCGCGGCGGTTACCGGGCGTTCCTCGTGCTTCCGTTCAAACCTCTCCTTGCGCGGCTTGAAGCTGGCGAAGTTATACCGGCACGCGGCGCAGCGGATATGCGTGGCACCTAGCGCCAGCCAGAACCGTACGGAAAAGGGCGGGTTGTAGTGTGTTTCGCTCCAGTAAGTGAGGTCCTGCCGGTAGCATCGCGGGCAGCGCGCGTAGCGCCAGGCGCGTTCGGCCCAGGCACTGGTTTCCCAACGCGTGTCGCAGCGCCGGCACCGCAAGGGATACCAGCCGATGAGGCCGCGCAGCGCCTCGCCGATTCCCCGGCGATGGGCGATACGCGCGTCCCGAACACCGCATTTCGGACAAGACAGTTGCATGCGCGAAGCCGATTCCTCTGGTCTATATTGTCATGTCCGGACCGGCGCTGCCTTGCGCCGTGCCGCGGTGTATGCAGCCGCATATTCGGCCAGCGCGCGTTGTAGACGGTCACACACGGCGCGGCCTCCCGGAATCTGCAACCCCTCGATCCGCGAGGCCGGCAGCAGCGCCCGCGTGCTGGACGTGATGCAGACTTCGTCGGCGATTTCCAGATCGTCCAGCGTGAGCGTACGCTCGGCTATAGCAAGACCCGGAATTTCGATCTCTTCCAACAGCACCGCGCGCGTTACGCCGGGAAGACACCCGGCGGCGAGCGGCGGGGTCCATACGTGGCTGCCGTTGACGACGAAAACATTCGCCGAAGTACATTCGGAGACTTCGCCGCGCTCATTCATGAGGATGACTTCATCGAACCCTTGCCCACGCGCCCGTTCATAGCGCGTCAGATTTTCCGCCCAGGAAATGAACTTGGTTCCGGAGAATTCATTGGCGGCGTGGCGCGCATTATGGGCGACGGCCAGTTTGACGGATTCCGGCCACGGAGCCACATCCACGGTGAAAGCGATGACGTCGAAATCGCGCGTTTGCCCGGGCCCCTCGTATAATCCGCCCTTGTTGCGCACCACGTACACGCGCAAGGTGGCGTTGTAGGCTTGGTTGGCTTCGAGCAGCCGGTGTAATTGTGTTTCGAGCCACGCAGGGTCGGCCGGAAACGGGACGCGAATGTGCGCAGCGTCGCGCTTCATGCGTTCCCAGTGGCGTTCCCACTCAAACGGAACGCCGTCGAAGACGCGCATTGTGGAGAAAACGCCCCAGCCGGCTAGCAATCCTACTTGGCCGGCTGCCAGCGTGCGCGCCGAAGCTTCCAGGACTTGATCGTTGTGCAGAAGAAAACGGTGCATCCGATTTCTATTCTAGGGGAAGCCGCCGCCCGCGCGCGGCAGCCCATGTGCGACGCTGTCGTAAGTCGACCGCTCGGCGGTGCCTGCGCGCCGCCGTAAGCGGCCGTACGGCTTTATGTGCGCGCCGCCGTAAGCGGCCGTGCCTCCACGCTCTTTGGTTCCTTCCGCAACCACATGCGGAGGCGGAACAGCATTAGCAGCGTCAGAATCGCGCCGTACATCAGCGGTTCCCGCACATCCGATTTCACCAGCAAGTAATAGTGAATGATCCCGGCAAGCGTGCTGAAGTACACAAGCCGGTGCAGTAATTGCCAACGCTTGGGTCCCAGACGCCGCACCATGGCTGCGGTTGAAGTCGCCGCCAGCGGGATCATCAATAGGAAGCCTGCTGTTCCCACGGTGATGTAGGGCCGCTTCAACACATCCGCCCAGATGCCTGAAGGGTCGAACATCTGATCGAAGATCAAATACATTAGGAGGTGCACGCAAACATAAAAGAACGAGAACAAACCCAGCATCCGGCGGTAGCGCGTGAGCAGCGGCTGATTGAAGATCTTGCGCAGCGGCGTCACGCTGAGCGTGATCAACAGAAACCGGATGACCCAATCCCCGGTGGCGTGCTCGATATACTCGACCGGGTTCGCGGTAAGGTCGCCCTGGAATCCTCTCCACACAAGCAAGGCAGCGGGAATCAGGCAGGCCGCGAACAGAGCGGCCTTGGTCCAGCGGCTAAAGAGGATTTTCTTCCACACGGATCTCCGGATCGCCCTTTCAATAGAATTTGCGCAGGTCCATGCCCGAATACAGGCTTGCCACCTGATCGGCGTAGCCGTTAAATGGGAGCGTCTTGCGCTTGAATAATTCGCCGATGCGGCGCTCGGAGGCCTGGGTCCAGCGTGGATGATCCACCTGCGGATTGACATTCGAAAAGAACCCGTACTCGCGCGCGTTGGTGATGTTCCACGTGCTGGGCGGTTCTTTCTCCGTCAGAGTGATCTTCACGATCGACTTGATGCCCTTGAAACCGTATTTCCACGGCGCTACTAATCGGAGCGGCGCACCGTTCTGGTTCGGCAGCGTTTCACCGTACACGCCCACGGCCAGCAGCGCCAGCGGGTGCATGGCTTCATCCAAGCGCAGGCCTTCGACGTAGGGCAGGTCGATGCCGGCATAGCGGCCACGCGGCATTTGCTTGGGATCGTGCAGCGTCTGGAATGCGACGTACTTGGCGCGCGCGTTCGGTTCCACCTGCTTGAGCAGCGCACTCAATGGGAAACCGATCCACGGAATCACCATGGACCAGGCTTCCACGCAGCGCATCCGGTAAATGCGTTCTTCGAGCGGCGCGATTTTCATCACCGAAGCCAGATCGTATTTCTGGGGTTTGTTCACCAGGCCGCCGACGTCCACGGTCCACGGCGACGTGACCAGCGTATTGGCGTAGCGTGCCGGCTCCTCTTTTTGGGTACCGAACTCGTAGTAATTGTTGTAGTGCGTGGCGTCGTCCTTGGGCGTCAGCTTTTCATCCACGGTGTAGGAACTCTTGCTGAACGTCAGCGGCGCGGCTTCCGCGCGGCGGGGCAGCGCGAGCACTCCAAGCGCCGCCGGGACGGTCGCCAGGAAACGGCGGCGGTTCAGGTACGTGTCTTTCGGCGTCACGTCGGAATAACGGAGATCGGCAGTTTTTCGGATGAGCATAAAGGCCTCAGCCTCATTGTATCTCTCATGTACGGCGCTCATGTTATCCCGGCAGCACGGGGGTTTATTTCCGAACCCTTCACGCCCGCTTCGGTTACTCGCCTACTCCGGGGAGCGGCGGCAGACCATCTTCCTCCGGCCGCGGACCGGGGCGCTACGGTTGCTACGGCGCGATGGACCCCCGACTTGCAGAACTATGCACAAGACGGCGGAAGCTGTCAGCCCCTTTGCGCGACTTGCCATCGCTCCAGCTCGGGCCGCGCTTGTGCTTCGGCTTCACGGGCGAGTCCAACAGAACCCGGTCATACCACCTTGCAGGGTGTGCGACGCAGAAGTTGGCCTCATGCCGCCCGGCGACGCTCCCAGTAATCTTCAAAGCG
>CAMAUG010000280.1 GCA_945861255.1 Candidatus Sulfopaludibacter sp. SbA3 | reverse complement strand
AGATTGTTGAGCGACATCGCCAGATTCGGCAGGAACGCGTCGCGGTTGCGCTGCACCAGCTCGCGATACAGCGTGACCGCTTCCCCCGCCGTCGCCAGCGCCTCGGCCCACTGCCCCACCTCGCTCTGCCTATTGGCCAGATTGTTGAGCGACATCGCCAGATCCGGCAGGAACGCGTCTGGGTTGTCCTGGGAGTTGCGCTGCACCAGCTCGCGATACAGCGTGACCGCTTCCCCCGCCGTCGCCAGCGCCTCGGCCCGCTGCCCCACCTCGCTCTGCCTGTTGGCCAGATTGTTGAGGATTCGCGCTCGTTCGGCAACCAAGGCAACGTCCAACGAGTTCTTTGAAGGCTTTGCCTGAACCAAATAATCTAGGCGGTTCAAGATGGAGTGCGTTACGCGGACGGCCAGCGGCCGCAAGACCACGCTCGACTGGGGCAATTCCGATTCCACGGCCATCAGCAAAGCAAAATCGTCCGCCTCGCCTTTTGCGATCACTTGTTCCAGCCACAAAAGTGGTTCTTTGCGAGCTTCCGTTTCGATCTGGGCAAGGCTCACGTCCTGGATGGCACGAACAAGCGAATGAATCACGGCCCGCGGCTTTGCCGCCGCCGCGCGCACCACGGTTGTTTCCGGGTGAACTAGGCGGGGCGACGAATTGCCCAGGACGAACGCTTCGCCTACGATGTCGGGCTCGATGGGTCCGAGGTCCGTCTTTTCTCCCGGGAACCAGGCTTGGAGCCGCGCGATGAAGTTGCCCGGGTCGACAACCACACCGAGGTTGTTTTCGCGAGCCTCAACGGCCAGAGCATCCTGCGCTTCCTGGCGGGAGAGACCGCCACACAACGTCACGTATGCCGCCATGTGGTGGGCCAGTTGCTCGTTCTCGAAGGCCCTGGCCAAGCGCCGGGCCACCAGTATGTTCGCCGCTTCAAAAGCGAGGCCCAGACGGGTGAATGACAGCGCTTCAGGCACACCGTTGCGAAGGCCGACGACGGCGGCCATCATCAGCGTGAGCGGGTCGCGAAGAGTCTCCTGTGCACGCTCCCCCTGAAACAATGCCGGATCGGGGAGGGGAGGTTCGGCAACCTTCGCGAACTCAGCGGCCCGTTTCAGGCACTGCCCAAATACGGCGATGCGGTCTTTAAGGTTCAGGGGAAGGAAATCAATTGGTTCGCGCCGTTCGGGATCGAAAAGATCGCCGATGGATTCGTCGGTGGTGGAATTCTCGAACTTAGAGAGCCAGCCGCTCTTCCAACTCGCGGTGCGCGCAAGGAGCAGCATGCGGAGCTTGCGCTTGGGATCCGTGGGTAGGTTGTGGAGCAGGCGGCGGAGAGAACTCTCCACAAGCGCCGCTACATCCGCCGCATAGTCGAAGACCAGGAGAACGTGGTTGGCTCCGTGGGTCTTGGCCCACAAGTCAAACGGTTCTTGCAGGATAAAGCGGACAAAACGCGCGTCCCAGCCAGACTGGGCCCGGAGGTGATGCACCAATTCAAGGGCGAAGCGGGTCTTGCCGGAACCGCCTCGTCCTTGAATGCAACGAACCGAGACGGGGGCTGGGTCATTCTGACACCAAGCGCGAAAATCCTGCCAAAGGGCATCCCGGCCGGTGAGATCGGTGACGGCGTATTTGGCCAGAAGAAGGTCCAGGTCTTTGTTCTTGTCGGGATCCAGCGGAGTTCGGAATTTGGGAACCCATAGCTCGGCGGTGGTGCGCCCCTCGATGATGATGGTGGAGTTGGGCGAGTCCTTGATCAGCGCTTGGATGTTCCCATCACCGTGACTGGACTGGCTGGCCATGGCGGTTAGTCATTTGAGTTTATCAGCGTCAATGAAAATCATGCGACCCCGCAGAGGCCGCCTCCACCTCCAGCGCCTCCACCCGCGACACCTTCACCGATGCCGAGGGGCAGATGAACATGGTTCGCCGCAGATCTATCGGCTTTTCAATGAATTTGAATCAGTGGGGAAGCAGCAATCCTGTATGCCATACTGAAGCTTGGAGCCGTCATGCCTGCATTACCGATCCACATTCCCGCGGACGAGTTAAAGGCATTTTGTCTCCACCACCATGTTCGCAAGTTGTCGATATTCGGCTCGATTCTGACTCCCGTGTTCCGTCCTGATAGCGATCTGGACATGCTCGTGGAATTCGAGGAATCGCACACGCCGGGGTTTCTGGGACTCGCCCAGATGGAGTTGGATCTCAGTGCGATGGTTGGCCGCAAGGTGGACCTGCGAACGCCCGCGGAACTGAGCCGTTATTTCCGGGATTCGGTCGTTGCCTCCGCCGCGGTTCAATATGAACGAGCCTGACCGGATCCGGGTGCAGCACATGCTGGATGCCGCGAAGGAGGCACTCAGCTTTGTTTCGGGCCAAAGCCGGGAAGATTTGGCTTCGGATCGGAAGTTGGCTCTGGCGATCATCAAGGAAATCGAGATCATCGGCGAAGCCGCCGCGAGGATTTCCGAGGAAACCAAGAGCCTTTCCTCCGCTGTCCCTTGGCCCGCGATCATTAGCATAAGAAACCGGTTGATCCACGGTTACGCCGATATTGATCTCGATATCGTTTGGTCCGCGGTGAAGGTCGATCTACCAAAGCTTATCGGTGACATGAAAGCCGTGCTCGCGGCCGACATTCAATGAAAATCATGCGACCCCGCCGAGGCCGTCTCCACGTCCAGCGCCTCCACTCGCGACACCTTCACTGACGCCGAGCCGCGCTGGTTCTGCAAAATTCCCTCGATCAGCAAAAACGGGTGCTCGACGATGGTCAGCTTTTCCGCGTCGAATAAGTCCGGCATGACGATGGCGTTGGCGATGCCCGTCTCGTCTTCGATGCTCAGGAACACGAAACCGTTGGCGGTGCCGGGGCGCTGGCGGCAGATCACCGCGCCTGCGATGCGCACCAGCACTCCGTCGGGAACGCGGACCAAACCGGACGCGGGAATCACGCCGAGCCGGTTCATGCGCTCGCGATAGAGCCGCATGGGATGCATGCCGATGGTGACGCTGGTGGTGCGGTAATCGGCCAGCAGGCGCTCGGCGGCATCCATCGGCGCAAGCGGCGAAGGGCCCTCTTCGACAGCGGCCAGCTCCAGTAATTCGAGAACGGGCCGCGCGGCCAGTTCCGCGTTCCACTGCGCCTCCCGCCGGTGGCTCTGCGTTTCGCCGATGAAGTTCAGCGCGCCTGCTTCGGCCAGCGCGCTCCATTCTTCTTTGCGAATTTCCGGCACGCGCCGCGCCAGATCGCGAAGACTGGTAAACGGTGCGCGCAAACGCTCGTCGATTACACGCGCGGCGATTTCCTTGCGCAGCCCCTTCAGGTAGTTGAAACCGAGGCGGACCGCCCAGGGGTCAGGGGCCGGGGGCCGGGGGCCGGTACCCGCTGCGAGCCGTCGTTCACGTTCGGACTGGCCCCTGGCCTCCGACCCCTGGCCCCTCTCTAACGTGCACAACCACTGCGAGCGCATCACATCCACCGGCCTGAAATGCAGCCCGTGCCGCTGGGCGTCTTTCACCAGAGTCGCGGGATGATAAAAACCCATGGGCTGATTGTTCAGCATCGCGGCGGTGAACGCGGCCAGGTAATGGCATTTCAAGTAGGCGCTTGCATAAGCCAGCAGCGCGAAGCTCGCCGCGTGCGATTCGGGGAATCCATATGCCGCGAAGGATCCGATGGATTGCACCACCAGATCCTGCACGCCGCTCGCGATGCCGTTGCGCGTCATGCCCTCGCGCAATTGTTCCTCCACTTCTTTCATGCGCTTCTCGGAGCGCTTAAACCCCATCGCGCGGCGTAGTTCTTCCGCTTGGCCCCCAGTGAAGCCCGCCACCGTCATCGCCATCCGCAGCAATTGTTCCTGAAACAGCGGTACGCCCAGCGTGCGCTTCAGCACAGGCTCCAGCGCCGGATGCGGATACGTCACCGGCTCCAAGCCTTGCCTGCGCCGCAAATACGGATGCAGCATTTTCCCGGTGATGGGTCCCGGGCGGATGATGGCCACCTGCACCACGATGTCGTAAAAACGCGAGGGCCGCATCTGCGGTAAGAACGAAATCTGCGCGCGGCTCTCCACCTGGAACATGCCGACTGTATCGGCCTTCTGCAACGCCGCGTACACTTGCGGGTCGTCCGGAGGCAAATGCGCCAGGTCCACTTCCTGGCCATGGTGCTCGCGGATCAGCCCGATGGATTCCTTCATCACCGCCATCATGCCCAGGCCCAGCAGGTCCACTTTGACGATGCCCAGATCCGCGCAGTCTTCTTTGTCCCACTGGATGACGAAGCGCCCGGGCATAGTCGCGGGCTGCAAAGGCACAATCGAATCCAGCTGACCCCGGCAGATCACCATCCCTCCGGAATGCTGCCCCAAGTGCCTGGGCAGATCCTGCACCCGCTGATACAGCGACAAAAATTTCTTAACCAGCGGCTGCTTCGCATCCACGCCCGCTTGCTCGAACTGCTTTTGCGCGGTGTCTGCATCGTCTTGAAATCCCCACTGCGGCACCACTTTCGAAATGCGCCCCAGCGTGGCTTCGTCGAATCCCAGCACTTTGCCGATGTCGCGCGCGGCGGAGCGGCCGCGGTAGGTGATGACGTTCGCCGTCATCGCCGCGCCCAGTTTCCCGTAACGCTCATAAACGTATTGGATGGCGCGCTCACGCTCATCACCGCTGGCCAGATCCAGGTCGATGTCCGGCCATTCGCCGCGCTCTTCGGAAAGGAAACGCTCGAACAGCAGATCCATACCCACCGGATCCACCGCCGTAATCTCCAGCGCGTAACACACGGCGCTGTTGGCGGCGGACCCTCGTCCTTGCACCAGCAGGCCATGTTCTTTGCAGAAGCGCACGATGTCCCAGACGATAAGAAAATAGCCCGCCAGATCCAGTTTTTCGATCATCGCCAGTTCGCGTTCAATCTGCCGCCGTGCTTTTTCGCGATACGGCCGGTAGCGCTTGCGGGCGCCCGCATCGGCCAGTTTGCGCAGGTACGAATTCATGGTTTCCCCCGGCGGCACGGGATACGCCGGGAACTGGTAGCCCAGATCGCACAGCGTGAACTGCAGCCGTGCCGCCAGGTTTCGCGTGTTGGCGATGGCTTCCGGCGTATCGGCAAACAACGCTTCCATTTGCGCCGCGGTCTTGAGATGACGCTCCGCGTTTTTCGCCAGACGCCGGCCCGCGTCGAAGATCGTGGTCTTGTGGCGGACGCAGGTGAGCGCGTCGAGCAAATCGCGATCCTCCGGGAGTGCATGTGACACCGCATTGGTGGCAAGCAACGGCAGCTGCAGCTTGCGCGCGATGGCGATGGC
>CAMAUG010000279.1 GCA_945861255.1 Candidatus Sulfopaludibacter sp. SbA3 | reverse complement strand
AAGCGCGCCGACAGAATGCTGGTTTTCTCTTCCGGGTTGATCACGTTCAGCTCACGCTCGAATTGCAGCAGCGCTCCGCTGGATTTCTCCATTTTGGCCCGCAGCTCCTCGATCTGGCGCTCCATGAAGTCGCTCAAACCCGCCGTGGCCTTGTAACGGATGCGGTAGGTGTGCTCCAGGTAGGACCTGGCGATGTCGTTGGCCACATCGGCGGCCAATTGGCGGTTGGCCGAGCGGTAACCGATCTGCAAAATATAAGTATTCGGTGGCCGCGTGATTTTTAGGCGTTTAAGAATCACGGGGGCCTCCAGGCTGGTGGCGGAATCGTCCACGGCCTTTTCCAGCGCGTCTTTCTCCACTTCGCGCAGGCGATACTTCTCCACCACCGGCCGGACCACGGAGTCCGATTCGATCAATCTCACTTGCGTGGCCAGAAATTGGTCCGCGTCGTTGCTCAGGTTCTGAGAGGCCTCTTCGCCCAACACGCCGGTCGGCATGCGGCGGTCGATATCCACCACGGCGGTCGATTCATAGATCGGCGTCAACCGGAGAGAAATCGCGGTCGTCGCCAACACTACGGCCACGATGAACGCCGCTATCTTCCATGCATGGCGGCGCAGAATCCAGAGATAATGCGCCAGAGGTACGTGCGCGGGAGCCGCTTCGAACTCGGCATCCAGCGTGATGGGCGCCGCGCGGTAGGGCTCCCTCAACACCGGCAAGTTGTCGTCGAGTTTCCGCATGTTAGCGCCGCCAAATCAAAACGCCGGAAGCCGTGGAAGCGCCGAAGCTGGTGATGCGGTCGATCATGTTCACGGTAGCCCGGCGCGTCTTGTTGTCGGGGATGTAGAGCACGTCGTCCACCTGAAGAGGCACGTCCGGCTCTTTCCTCTCCATGATCCTTTCCAAATGAATCGCGATCTCCTGCTTCGCGCCGCGATCGTCATGCCGGTACACATAGGCCAGTTTGGCGGCGTACGGCATCAGCCCTTCCGATAGCGCGACCAATTTCATGACTGAGTTGTCGCCAGTGTCGCGCACCGGGAACGCACCGGGCTTGCGCACGTTGCCGACCACGAAAATCTTGCCGGCTTCGGGAACGCGGATCTCCTCGCCGCCGCGCAGTTGGAAATTGACCGAAGGGTCGGCTTCTTTCAGTAAACGGTTCAGAGGAATGCGTTCCAGCAACGTCGCCGTGACTTCACCGCGCGCGTCTGGAGAGGGCTGCGGACGGCTCACCAGCACTTCGGTGCCCGCGTCCGGCGAAAGCCCCTCGGCGCGCGCTAAGGCATCGAGCAGCGTCACCGTGCCGACGGCCTGGAAGGTGAGTGGCTTCCGCACCGCGCCCATCACTGAAATGGGACGGCTATGGTATTCGACGACGGTCACCTTCACCACCGGGTCCACCAGGATCTGCTCGCTGACCAGCGCCGCGGCGATGCTTGCCTCCAATTGCCGGGGGAGGCTGCCCGCGGCTGCGATCCCGTTTTTCAACAGTGGAAGATGAATCAGACCGCCCGGCTCCACGCGCGCCGTACGCGTAAGCTCAGGGGCGTCGTAGACGGAGATGGCCACCAGGTCGTCGACGCCGAGGTGCTGTGACGGAAGGTTTTCCTTGCCGGCATCCTCCATCAGCGAAGGACGCACTTGAGCGATCGCCGTCGCGGCGAGGATCGCCAGCAGGCACACCAGGTTTCCCATTAGGTTTCCTCCAGCATCTGTGCGATCCGATCCACCGTGCTCCGCAGGCCGGTGATTTGCTGGGTCATCTGTTCATCGAAAGGCGCGCCCAGAGAACCCAGCAGCCGCTCACGCGCGAATTCCGAAAGACTGCGCGCGCCTTTTTCCGAAGAAGCCGCTTGCAGGGAGGCGTATTCGTCCTGCGTCAGACGAAAAATCAAAGTGCGGTTTCGAGGTTTGATCACTGCCATGCTTAGGAAGGCCTCGCGACCATTTCGGCCAGTTGGCGGACCACCAGAGTGAGCTGGTCGAGTTTTTCTTCCAGTTGCGCCAACGAAGGCTGCCCCGCGTCGCGCAACACTTGACCTCGCGCGAATTCGGAAATGCTGCGAGCCCCGCCCGTGGAGCAGGCCTCCTGGAGCCGTCCGAATTCGTCCGGCGTGACGCGAAACACCACGGCGCGCGTGCGAGGCATGAATTCAGCCCTATTGTTCCCGTAACCCGAGAAAGCGCTGCCTCCAAATTGCCTTGATTCGCGCCGCCATCTGTGAAGTACGTTCGGGTTCACGCCGCAGGTTGCCGCCACTTCCGTAGCCGATGCGCCCATCTCCAGGCGGCGAACCGCGGCTGCTTTGAAATCCCTGTTGAATCTTCGCCTCGGCGAACCCATCTGCGTCAGTCCACTATCCGTTCCTGGTGTTAACTGGCCGCCGCATAAGGGGCGTGCCATTCCGGCGAAAGAAATTCGGAATCCACTTCCACGGCCACCGACGCGCCCAGAGCCTCTACGCTCACCACTACACACCACGCGTTCTTGGTCCGCACGATGACGCCGCGCACGTTCTCCAGAGGGCCCCGCTCAATTACCACGCGTTGGCCGACCCGCAGATACGGCCAGGGAGTCAGCGGACGGCCCGACGACACCAACGCGCGCACCGATGCCATTTCCTCCTCGGTCACGGACGCCGGCTGCCGGGCGGGACCTACGACGGAACGCACGCCCGGAGATTGCAGTACGCGCAACCGCTCCGGATAGCCGAAGCGGCAGAACACATAGCCGGGAAACAGAACCGCTTCGATTTCCTGGGTTCGATCCGACCATCGGCGACAGCTTCGATACGCCGGTACATAAGCCTCCAATCCCTGACTGCCAAGGCCGCGTGCAGTGCTCCGCTCATGATTTGGCCGGACAGTAAGGGCGTACCAGCAAGCGCTGGATGCGGAACTGGTAATGTTTGTACGTTCTCGGAATTTTGGACAGAGCTATCGCTACGTATGTCCCAGGGGGAGAGGGGCACTACACAGGGGGAGATAGTTTCTTAGTGTAGACGTTCCGTAGAAAAAGTCAAGAGTCTTTACGTAAAGTGTCAACGGTTTTTAGAAATGTCCCCTCGAAGGCGGGAAAGATTTTCTACCGCAACAACCATTTGGCTCCCACACCTTCGCCAACCGTCTTGCCACCGGTAGCGCGCACGGCGCCCGCGCTCAAGCGAGAGCGGCTGGGGTGCGTTGCGGGTCGAAGAGCGCGAACCGGCACGTGCCATGACCAATTCCACGCACTTTCAGGATTACGCGCCCGAAGCTAGCCGGATAAGAAGCGTTCCACTGGCGATCTGCTAGCATAGGGAGTTGTCAGGCTCCGGGCTTCGTGCAATGGGCGGCCGCAAACCCCGCCAGGTCCGGAAGGAAGCAACGGTAGTGGTTAAACCCGTGTGCCGCGGATTACCCGGGGTCTGGCATATGGACACTCCGGCCGCACCATGTACCAGGTCATCGCCCGCAAGTACCGTCCCCAGGCATTTGAGGAACTGATCAGCCAGGAACACGTTCGCACCACGCTTGAAAACGCCATCGCGCAGCGCCGCATCGCGCACGGTTATATTTTTTCTGGACAGCGCGGCACGGGCAAGACTACCGTGGCCCGCATCATGGCGCGGTGCCTGAATTGCGAAAAAGGGCCCACCGCGCAGCCGTGTGGCGTGTGCGCGAGTTGCCTGGAGATTACCGCGGGCGGCGCCATCGACGTGATTGAGATCGACGCCGCTTCCAACCGCGGCATCAATGAAATGCGCGAGCTGCGCGAAAGCGTGCGCGTCCGCCCGGCGCGGGATCGCTATAAGATCTTCATCGTCGATGAAGCCCACCAGATCACCAGTGAAGCGTTCAACGCCCTGCTCAAGACACTGGAGGAGCCGCCCGAGTGGGTGGTCTTCATCTTGTGCACCACCGAATCCCATAAGATTCCCGCTACCATTCAGTCGCGCTGCCAGCAGTTCAGTTTCCGCTCGGTGGACTTCGCGTCGCTGGCCGCGCGCATGGAGTGGATCGCCGCGCAGGAAGGGATTACCGCGGACGCCGAAGTCTTAAGCGTGCTCGCGCAGGCCGGCGAAGGCAGCGTGCGCGATTCGCTTTCGGCGCTCGATCAAGCCATCGCCTGCTGCGGCACTACGCTCGAAGCTTCCCAGGTCCGGACGCTGTTGGGAATGTTCGCGCTCGAATCGCTGGAGCAAGTCGCGCGGGCCTTGAGCACGGGCGACGCGCGGAGTATGTTCGATGTGGCCGCCGAACTGGAGGCGAACGGACGCAGCCTGCAACACTTCGCACGCGAATTGGCGCGGTATTTCCGCAATCTGCTGGTAGTGAAGATCGCGGGGGTATCCATGCGGCTGGTCGCGGCCTCTCCCGCCGAGCAGCAGAAGTTGGCAGCCACCGCCGCCTTGTTCAGCGAAGACGACCTTACGCGCTACATGCAGTTGACGCTCGATTTGTTCCGCGACCTGCAGAGTTCGCTGCAACCGCGCCTGCACCTGGAGATGGGGCTTCTGCGCATGCTCCATGCCGGGCGGCTGCAAGGCATAGAAGAGGCGCTTGCCGGTATCAGTGGGGCAGACACAGGCGGCGCGGCAACGCAATC
Source organism: Candidatus Sulfopaludibacter sp. SbA3 (assembly GCA_945861255.1). Taxonomy (GTDB): domain Bacteria; phylum Acidobacteriota; class Terriglobia; order Bryobacterales; family Bryobacteraceae; genus Palsa-187. The sequence continues at coordinate 757 of CAMAUG010000279.1, read as the reverse complement.
CAACACCGTTTCTTCACCGGCGGCGCGCCCGGCCAGTGGCCTGGCGAGGAGCGCCCCGGTCGGCCACGTGCAGGCGGGCTACGTGCCGGTTACACTCGCGCCAGCCGCGGCTTCTCCGCCGCACTCGCCGGTTCCGAGTGCGGCTTCCGCGCCTCAGCCACCTCAGGCGACCGGCGACTTCCGCGCCCGGCTTTTCGCCGCCTTGACGCACGCCAAGCTCACGCACCTGGCCGATGCATTGGAGCACTCAAGCGTCGAGGAATCCGCAGGGGAACTGCTGTTCACCACGCCGAAAATGTATCAACTGTATCTTAGGCAGCCCGATTTTGAGGCGGCCGCGAAACGCGTGGCGGGACGCGCGGTACGCGTGACCATCAAAGTCGGCGATGCCGCCGCCCCCCCGGCCGCGCGGCCCATGGTTACGGAACCCGTCCGCCGGGACGATGCAACCGAGCGAGCCATGGCGCACCCCGAGGTGCGACGCTTCCAGGAGATGTTTCCGGGGAGCCAGGTGCGGACCATCAGAGATCTGAAGGACACTTAGTCTATGAAAATGCCAGGAAACATGCAGTCCATGATGGCGCAGGCCCAGAAAATGCAGCAGAAGATGCAGGAGGAAATCTCGCAGATCCGCGTGGAGGGATCGGCGGGCGGCGGCATGGTGGCCATCAAAATGGACGGCCACAAGAACGTCACCGGCGTCAAGATTGAAGCCGAGGTGACCAGCGATGTCGAGATGCTCCAGGACCTGGTGCTG
>CAMAUG010000278.1 GCA_945861255.1 Candidatus Sulfopaludibacter sp. SbA3 | reverse complement strand
TGCCGGAACACTCGTATCCCGCCAGCAATTCGGTGGATCGCATCGCTTTTAGATCGGCCAAGGATAGCTCGGCGGGCCGATTCACCATCCCCGTGACCTTCAGCTTGTATGCCGCCCCATCGATTTCCGGCGCGTTGAAATGGCGAATTGCGAAAAACTGATCCTTCGGCGTAACCATGCCGTCGATCTTCCGGATATCGAGCATGCGAGTCGTCGAGTTGGGATTGTTCGGATTGAAAGTCGCCGGGATATCGGTGAATTTGGCATCCGTGTCGCCCTGCGCCAGTGCAGGAGTCGCCCAATCCGGAATCAGCGCCAGAACGCTGGTCGCAGCCAGTCCTCTCCGGAACGTCTCGCGGCGCGTAATCTGTTCAGACATTTCGTTGGTCTCCTAAGAATTCTTACTTGCCCGCCGCGGCGTTCTCATCGGCTCGTGCGCCGCCCAGGTTGCCCACGATGCCGTGATTGCCTTCGTGGCAAGCATACTCGTAGATGCCGCCGTCGGCCCGGGGCAGCAAAATCTGCCCTGACCAGGGTTTTGTCCACGTGGAGGCATCCTCTACCGTAAAATCATAGGTCAGCACGTCTTCACTGGTGCGTGTGATCCGTTCCACCACGTGCAGCTTGTCCGTGGAACCCTTGAACGCCGTCTCGCCGGTGAAATTGGTGGTGTCGATCACCAGTGTGTTGCCTTCCCAGCGGCCGCGCGAATCTCCCCGCCAGAGCCGGATGCTTTCGGAAACGTGAGGGCGCCCGTCCAGCGGAATCATGCGGACGTCGTGAATCATCTCATTGACAATCGCCACGTAGCCCGGCCCCTGCACGATTTCAAGATTGCTGTTATACGTCGCGGGAAGCATCGGCGGTCCTTCTTCGTCCCATACAATGCAGCGCTCCGGCAAAGGGCGAAACTGCGCGGTGTCGAATTCGTGGCCCTTGCGCGCCGCCGCCTTCGCCGCCAGTCTCTGCTGGGCCTCGGGCGTATAAGGGGGAATGCGCCCTTCTTCGCCCGTGATCAGCGATGTCCGCGGATTAGTGGCAAACTTGCTCTGGCCTTTTGCCAGACCCCATTGCGAATTGTCGTAGTGCACACCGACTGCGCCTGCCCGGAGCGCTTTCTTCGTGTACTCGGCGGCTTCCTGTTCGGTGAAAAATTCCTTGGCCCCAAGGTCCTTGGGCCGCTCCAGCGGCACTGCGCTCGAATTGGTCCAAACTCCCTGCAGATCCGGCTGGCCGTCCGGCGTGCGTGGTTGCACCCAGGTCCTGGACGTGGTGGCGGCAGCGGGCTTCGCCGTCGAAGCCAACGTCTGGCCTGTCATTGAAACCGCCGCCCATGCCAGCACGGCGCAAATCCCGACGCGATGTATCATGATTGACCTCCCCGGTCTAATTACTGGCCCCTTTCCGAAGGTGGCCGTACATCAGGTCTTCTACAAACTCTACACACTTGAATTCCAGCAACTGCGCGTTCTTTTCCAGCCGCCGGTAGAGCGGCATGCTGATTTTCCATGGACGCGTAAACGTGTTCGGATCCTCAATGGTGGCTTCATACATCAGCGCGTCGCGGCTCAGCAGCGTGTAGCGCTCGACCACATGTAGCGCGTCGCTATGGTAATTGCCTGCACGGTCGAACCACGTCTGGTCGTTCAGGTTGGTGACGTCGATCACCAGCGTGTCGCCCTCCCAGCGCCCGCTCGACCAGCCCATCCAGGAATTGTCGGGCGCTTTGGTGGGCGCACCCATATTGATCAGGCGCACTGCACCCGTGTACTCATAGTTCATCAGGATGCGGTTCGGCGCTTGGACGATTTGAAATGGGAACGGCATGTACGTGGCACGGGGCACGCCCGGCAGAAAGCACTTCACCTCCGGGTCCAGCTCCAAACGGTGCGCGGCGTTTTCTTTCTTCTTCGCGGCGGCTTCCGGCTTGTAAGGGATGGCTCCGCCCTCCACCACACCGATGCCGGCGGGAATCGCGCCCGTCGCGCCCAGCGGCATCATCGGCCCGGCCTTCGCGCGGTGCGCTTCCAGGTCCCAATTCGCTGTATTGATGGCCTGCCAGATGCCGTTCAGGTTCGGTTTGCCGTTGGAGCTGCGGGCGATTTGGCCTGAAGCGCTGAGTGCGAACACGACAAAAAGACACACCAGCCCCGGACGGGCTGCGCGTGCACGCGACTCGGCGATGGCCCGCATCAGTCTCCAATCATGTTATCCACACCAAGGGTGGGGGTCAAGCGGTGAGATGAACCGTGAGATGAACCGCTGCGAGATGAACCGGCGCATTCACTCGGGCTAGGCTCGAAACGTTATCATCACAATAGATCGCTTGCCGGATTAGGATGCCATGACCGACGAAACCTTTGTCGACTACTACGAGTTGTTACAGATCAGCCCCAATGCGGAGCTGGAAACCATTAACCGCGTGTACAAAATGCTGGCCGCGCGCTATCACCCCGACCATCCCGAGACGGGCGACGTCGACCGGTTCCTGCTTCTGAATCAGGCCTATGAAATCCTGGGCAATAGCGAGCGGCGCCAGGACTACAACATGGCCTACGCCGTTCACCACGCGCAGCCCATCGATCTGTTCGATACCAAAGACTTCGCCATGGGCGTGGACGGGGAGGCCAACCGCCGCATGGGGATCCTGTGCCTGCTGTACAACCGCCGCCGCAGCAACACCGATCATCCGGGACTCTCGATTCTGGAATTCGAGACCATGATGTCCTTCCCACGCGAACACCTGATGTTCACTATGTGGTATCTGAAGGATCGCGATTTTATCCGTCAGGATGACAAGAGCGACTACGTCATCACCGGCGTCGGTGTCGACTACGTGGAAACCCACCTGCCCGACCACAAGGTGCTCTACAAGCTGCTGAAAGCGCCGGAATCCACGCGGACCAGCGCGATGGAAGGGTAAAGCGCGCCGAGAAGATTTCCATGACGTTCCCTCCGCCCGCCATCCGCATCCTGCTTGCATTGCTGGTTGTTATCGCGGCCGCGGTCGACATACGGCAGCGCCGCATACCCAACTGGCTCACACTGTCCGGCGTCGTCCTGGCCATCGCCCTCAATACGTTCTTATATGAGCTAGATGGCCTGTGGCTCGCCTGCAAGGGACTGGGACTCGCCTTCGCCGTTTACTTCGCGCTCTACCTGCTGCGCGGCATGGGCGCCGGCGACGTGAAATTGATGGCGGCAGTAGGCGCCACCGCGGGCCCCTTGAACTGGCTCGGCATTCTGGTGCTGACCTCCGTCGCGGGTGCGCTTGCCGGACTCGCGCTGGTCGCCATCAAGGGACGCATGCGCTCCACGTTCCGCAACCTGTACCTGATTCTGATGAGCCTGCGGCGCGGCCGCGCCCCCTATCAGGATCATCCTGAAATCGACGTGGGCAGCGCGGAGGGCGTCCGGCTTCCTCACGCCGTGATGATCGCGCTCGGCACCCTGGGTTTTCTGGCGGCCGGCGCCATCTGGGCGCCCCGATAAGAGAGACTCTGTTTCGACACACCGAGCCGCTGCTCGAAGATCTGGACGTTTCCGTGATTTTGCGCCGCGAGCGTCGATTGGCTAAAGGTACTTCCATTGCCAGCGCACTGGTGTTTGGTATGCTTCAAGTGTCATGACCACCATCGTCAAAAAGGAAAATCCGATCATAGTTCCGGATGCCCTCCGGCGGCGGGCTGGGATGGCGCCGGGGGATCGTATTGAGATGAAGGCGGTTGGCGGCGTCATCACCATCGTCGCTCAGCCCCGGACGGAGCCGGATGAATATACTCCCGAACAGCGCCGGATGATCGACGCCCGGCTGGCGAAGAGCCTGGAAGATGTCAGGAATGGGCGTACGTACGGGCCGTTTGATTCCGCCAAGGAAATGATCGCGTCGATTGAATCCGAGCTAAAGAAAAGGCGTGCCGCCAAGCGTGTTACAAAACGCGCGCGATGAAGATCGACTTCACCCCGAAAGCCTTGGATGGCATTGATGAGCTTTCTCCGATTGTGAAGAAGGTTCTCTATAAGCAGTTGGGATTCCTTAAGACCAACCTTCGACACCCGTCGCTCCGCGCCAAAAAGTACGAAGGGTTTGAAGATGTGTGGCAAGCCCGCGTGAACGACGATTGGCGTTTCTATTTTTTGATCAACGGCGGCGCTTACCTGATCCTGGAAGTAATTCCGCACCCAAAGTAGAGTTCCAGGCCAATCCCGGCGCAATGAGCTTCGAGCCGGTTTTCATTCCCGGTCGCGGAAATCGTGACCGCAACGCGTACTACGCGTACTGAGCTTGACAAGTTCGCCGGGGGGGGGGGTAACATATTTCACACTGGAGGCTACAAATCGTGTCCCATATCGTTTCCTGGAAGCTTGCCCTAGTGCTCACCGCTTGTGCGGCCGTTCCGGCCCTCGCGACCGATATCACACCCACCCGCTGCCCCGCGAGTTGTCCGGGACTAGTGCTGCTTTCCCCGCGGGCGCTGAATGAAAGTCCGGGAGACCAATTTTTGGCCAGCGTGAGCGGGGATCTGGTTGCATATGTGGAAAACGCAAGCCAACACATTCATTACTATTCGTTTTTCAACGGCGCAACGGGTCAAATCTCAAAGGCCCAGTTCGATTCCGATTATTGGCCCGACGTTTTCGGCAGCAAGATCGTATTTCAGCGTTGGGAATACGCAGGGCGCTTTCCCATTCTCGTCCACGACACTTCCACCGGGACGACTACGGAAGTTGATCCGCAACCCAGCCCAAGGCGCTTTAATCCGTCCATTGGCGGTCAAACCGTGGCTTATATCGATGCTGATCAGGGTCTCTGGGGAGTCGCGGTGACGGACTACTCCCTCGGTCAGCCTGTTACCACTGTTTTGTCCAACACGGGCTTGAACTCCCACCCCAGCGTTTCTTCGAACGGGAACGATGTTGTCTGGAAACAGTGCGCCTTGCCGTCTGGTTCACCCTGTGGCCTGATGCAGGCAACCCGCGGCGCCCTTGGGTCGTGGAACGTTAGCCAGATCGTGTCGCCCGTCACATCCATCTTTCGCTCGGAAACGTGGCCCCACGTGGATGGGCAGTGGATCGTGTACTCGGGCGACGACAACACCGGCGAACAAGATATTTACATTCGCTCCGTGGATGGCACAACGCAATTGCGGCTGGTGATGCCGGGCAATCAACATTGGCCAACCGTGAGCAGCGGGGTAGTTCTCTTCAGCAGCGTCCCTGATGGCTCCGGCGCCAATACGGGCAACGAATACGACTTGTACCTGTTTCAGATTTCCACGAGCCGGATGTGGCGTGTCACCGATACGCCGTGGAATGAAACCATTAACGACATCTCAGTTCAAGCCGATGGCTCCTT
>CAMAUG010000277.1 GCA_945861255.1 Candidatus Sulfopaludibacter sp. SbA3 | reverse complement strand
ACCACGCAGGCGCCAGGTCCAGATCGGGCCGCAGTCCGGAAAAATGCGTCATCAGATCGCGTACCGTAATATCGCTGCGGCCTCCTTGGAAATCCGGCAGGTACACGGTGACGGGATCGTTTAGCCGCAGCTTGCCTTGTTCGAACAGCCTCATCAGCGCGGGCGTGGTGGCGATGACCTTGGTGAGCGACGCCACGTCGAAGATGGTATCGACGGTCATCGGCTCCCGTGCCGGTACCAGTGCGCGATAGCCATATGCTTTGCGATGGACGATCCGGCCTTGATGCCCGACTACCAGCACGGCGCCGGGGATCAGGCCATCGCGGATCGCTTGATCGACAGCCGCATCCAACTGGGCAGATGCCGCAAACGAATCCTGTGCGCGGACCGGGACAGAGGCCAGCAGGCCGCACATCGCCGCCAGCGCCAAACCCGTTCTCATAAGAGTTTCTTGGCGATTCCTTCCAGCAGACCCGCCAATTCGACATCCTTCCGCGTAATGCCGCCGGCGTCGTGCGTCATCAAGTCCACTGTAACGCGACTGTAGACGTTGGCCCATTCAGGATGGTGATCCATCTTCTCGATACTGGGCGCGGCGGTCATCATAAAGCCCAGGGCGTGCGCGAAGTCCGCGAACTTGTACTCGCGATGCAGCTTGCCGTTCTTTACGGTCCAGCCCGGCAGCGGCGCGATAGCAGTAAGGATCGCGGCGTCCGTCAATTTTTCCTGCGCTGAATTGGCCATTTGTTCGCTCCTCTTCGACTATACATGCAGCGCGCCTCGGCACGCGCCGGTTGGGCGGGACTGGGAGCCCGCGGGCTCATACGCCTGGTCATACGTCCAGGCCGACGGCCCGCATCAATTCGAGCGCGTTGCTACGTTCCACAACGCCTGGGCGCAAACGAAAGTCAAACCTGATTTCGCCTCCCTCCAGGTGATCTTCAAAGTGCACGTTGCGGGCGCGCTCGGCCAATGTGCCGGTAATGTCGGCTAAGGCGAGATCGTGCGTAGTCACCAGGCCGATGGCGCCGCGCTCCACCAGTCCGCGAATCAGCGCGGCCGCGCCGATGCGACGGTCGTGCGAATTGGTACCACTCAGCAGTTCATCGAGGAGAAACAACGTGGGTTGTCCCGCGCGCGCCAGGTCGACAATTTCGCGCAGGCGGCTGATCTCGGCATAGAAGCGCGAGCGGTGATCCTGCAGGGAATCGCTGACCCGTATCGATGCGCCGATCCGCAGCGGCGACAACCGCAGCCGCGCGCACGTCACAGGCGCGCCGGCCCACGCGAGCACGGCGTTCACGCCCACCGCGCGCAGCAATGTGCTCTTGCCGGACATGTTGGAGCCGCTGACTATCCACAGGGCGCAGTCTCTGCCATCCAGGCGCACGTCGTTTGCAACCGCCTCGCGCGGGTCGATCAACGGATGCAGCATGCCTTCGGCTTCGAGCACCGTCCCATCTTCCATTAACTCCGGGAACACTGCCGCGGGGCGCTCATACGCAAAACACGCCAGCGAACAGAGCGCTTCGAACTCACCCACCATGGCCACCCACTCGCCGATGTGCGGGCCGCAATCCCGGCGCCACGCTTCGATGGCCATCGCCCACTGCGGAATCCACAACAGCGGAGAGGCGATGGCGCGGAAAAATTGATTGCGCGCCCAGTCGAGGCATTCCACGCGGCGGGTCAAGCGCCGAATCTCCGCCGACGGCGTTAGGCCATGCGCGTCGAGCGCGTGGGTGATGGCCTGCAGATGCGGCGAGGTAAAGGATTCCCGTTCCAACCGTTCCAATAGAAGCCCCAGCAGCTTCAATTCACCGGAGGGAGCGGCGGCGCCGGCGGCGCTGGCTCGCACCGCGTCCCGAACCGCCAGGCTGAACGCCAATTCCGCCAGAGCCACCACCAGCACGGGTCTGGGACCGGTGATCTGCGCAAAGTACAGGGCCACCGCAAGCACCATGCAGGCCGTGAGCGCCGGCGCAACCCAGCGCGCTCCCCGGAAAAAGCGCAACGCTGGGCGTTGACCCCAATTCGTCATGGCGACGTCATCAACCGCAACCCGGACGTCTTCCCCCAGCAACGCAAATTCTTCGCGAAGATCCAGTCGCGAACGCAATTCCTCCACAGCTTGTTGGCGGGCGCGAACCTGCGACGGCGCGCCTGCCTGGAGCAACCAACCCGCCAGCACTCGCCGTCCCACGGCAGTGCGTGCCGTGGAGAGGAATTCAAACAGAGACCCCGGCCCGAACAAATCCAGATCGGCGGCGTAGAGATGAGCGGAATCGCTATACGCTTCACCGCCGTCGCCCTTCCCGGCCCAGCGATGTTCCAAACGCGCCAGTGCCCGTTCGTAGTAGGAAACGGCCCGCGCGGAAGAGGTACGCACGCGATCCACGCGCTCATGCACTACCACCAATGCGATGAGCAGCGCGACAGGAAGCAGCAACCACCAGGCCGGAATCCAACCCACGCCGATGGAAGCGGCCGCCGTGGCCACGGCAACCAATCCCATGGCCAGACGGGCATTGCTGATCTCACGGAACCGCCGGACGCTGCGCGCGTTGATCGCGCTGGAGCGTTGCAGCCGCACGCGGTATTCGTCGTGGGGTGTCACATCATCAGTGTAGCGATCCGGCGGCGCTGGTGATCTTGGCAGCACTACCGCCCCAGCTTCCGGCTCGACGTCGGCTCCTTCGCCGTGCTGGAGTTTGCGGACAGATTACGGACGTTAGTTAGTTTGCATGGTGGACCTTGATGGTACGCCGTGTGGTACCGTTTTCCCATGTTGCCGCGTTTGCGTGACACGCTCGACTTCATGCCGTCTCCGTTGGAGGACACTCCGGGATTGCTGATCCGGGACCCGTTTCAGTTTTCAGACGCCACCTTGATCGTGCCGCCCGCGATGATTGAATGTTTGGGGTATTACGACGGCCAACACAGCGCGCTCGACCTGCGTGCCGAACTGGTCCGCATGACAGGCCAACTAGACGCGGGGCAAATTGAACAGGATCTCAGCGAAGCACTGAGCATGGCTGGTTTCCTCGACGACGATGCCTTCCATCAGAGAAAAGCGGCAGTCGAAACGGCCTTCCGCGAGGCAAGTCTGCGACTGGCAGCGCACGCCGGCAGCGGTTACCCGGAGGAAGCCGGAGAATTGCGGCAGACGCTGGCCGGCTACCTGAGTGGCGGCTCCGAACGCGCCGCCGGCCGCGTAACTGCCATCGCGGCGCCCCATGTCAGTCCTTTCGGCGGAGCAGAGGCTTATCGAGCGGCGTACTCCGCGCTTTCCAACACCGACGCTGATCGTACGTTCGTGATACTGGGCACGTCCCACTATGGCGCTCCGAACCGGTTCGGACTCACGCGGAAACCGTTCGCCACGCCAATGGGAGAAACTATCCCGGCCACCGAGCTGATCGACGAATTGGCCCGATCAGCGGAAGAAGCGGTGCTGATGGAAGACTACTGCCATTCCATCGAACATTCCATCGAATTTCAGGTTGTGTTTCTACAACATCTGTTCGGCCCTAAGATTCGTGTGCTTCCGGTGTTGTGCGGACCCTATCTGAACAGCATTTACAAAGGAGGGCTGCCGGAGGACGATCCCGGCACGGAGCGTTTCCTGGGAGGCTTAGGGGAGATCGCCGCACGCGAGGGCGAAAAGCTCTTGTGGGTGCTCGGCGTGGACATGGCCCACATGGGGCGGCGCTACGGAGACCGCGTGGAGGCGGTTGCGGGGCACGCTGAGATGGAAGAAGTGGAGCGGCGCGACCGCAGCCGCATCGCACGGCTGGAGGCGGGCGACGCCGCCGGGTTCTGGGAGCAAGTTCAAGAAAATCAAGACGACCTCAAATGGTGCGGTTCGGCTCCGCTTTACACGTTTTTGAAAGCACTTCCTGAAGCGCGTGGGACTCTGCTGCGCTACCAGCAATGGAACATCGACACGGCGAGCGTGGTCACTTTCGCAGGGATGCGCTTTCACTCACGCTAACCTCCCCTGGGCCGATGAGTCTTAGGGGAGGGGAACCTTGATCTCCATTCGGAAAGCCACCAGCGAGTTGGACCGCCTGAACGCGTCCTTGCGCGCGGTCGTTGAAGTATACGAAAACGCCATTCTGTGCACGTGGCAATACGCAGTGGATCTGAATCCAGCGGATGTGATCGTGTTCCGCGAGCATCTGGAGGCGATCCGGCAACGGATTCCCAGGGACGCCTCCGAAGAAGATTGGCGGAGCACGCAGGCTTCCTTCCGTGGGGAACTAAGAGAGTATCGCGATAAAGCCATAGAGCGGATCGCGGGTTTTCAAGCGGAAATACGCAATGCCGCCGAGGCCATGCATTCGTTCGCGGAGAGCGTGGCGGCCAGTGGAAGCGACCATGAGAAGACGATTCAAGCCAGCTTGTCCGAATTGGACCAGACCACGCGGTGTGAATCGATCAGCGAAATTCATGAAATCATCGGCAGTGTGCGGGAGTCCATTGTTTCCAGCGTGGACCAAATGAGCCAGCGCCACAAGATGGTTATCGCGGAATTGCGCGACGAACTCAAGTTGCTGCATAAGCACATCGAAACACAGCAACGCACCGCTGCTCTCGATGCGTGCACAGGCGTCTGGAACCGGGCGAAGCTGGATTCGCACGTCGCGAGCCTTCTCGAAGACAGCGAACCATTCTGTCTTCTCCTCATCAGCATTCGCAACATGAAGCGAACCGAGGTGCGTTTTTCGCGCAAGGTGCGGGAGGCAGCGATCCAGGCGCTCCTGCAGCGCCTTTCGAGGGCGCTCGGGCAGCAAGCACCCGTCGGGCGATGGAACACGGCAAGCTTCGCGGCGGTTCCGCAGGTGGAGCCGGCGTCCGCCATTCACTTTTCCCAGGACATTTCTCGCCGCCTTTCGGGAATGTATTCCATCCAGGATGAAGGATTGGCTTACGAGGTTCCGTTGGAAGTCACCACCGGCGTGATCGATCGCGCCAGGGGAAGCGATGGATCTTCGTTTCACAAGAAACTGCTTCAGTTGTCGGAGAAGCTCGCTGGAGCCTGACAACAGCCTGCGGCGCAAACGGCCGGTTCGCGAAGACTCCAGGGGCCGCCCGGGACTGGATGAAATACGTTGGCGTCTGTCATGAAACAGCCTTTTCCAACCGCTCCCTCACGGTCCGTTGACCGAGCCGCGCGCGGCGGTAGGCTCGGGCGTGACGGAATCGCCCGTTAGCATTTTCTAATCCAAGAACGGGCCTGAAGGGGTAAAGGTCAGGCGGGGACGTTGCGGGGCTCCTTTCTGAGGTTTTCGGGGGATGGAGAGAGGGAGGAAGCCGTCGTCGGCGCGGTGGAAATGTGGGAATCGCGCAGCGATTTCCA
>CAMAUG010000276.1 GCA_945861255.1 Candidatus Sulfopaludibacter sp. SbA3 | reverse complement strand
GCGCGTCGGTCTCCTCCGTCACTCCGATCGCCGCGCGATGCCGCGTCGCCATGGTCCGGTGCGCCAAGTGGTGAGTGGCCAACGGAAGGAAGCAAGCGGCCGCAACGACCCTGTCTTTCTGTAGAATCACGGCGCCGTCGTGCAGCGCTCCCTTCGGCTCGAAGATGGAGCACAACAGATCGCGCGAAACCAAAGCGTCCAGCGGCACGCCGCTTTCAACGAACGTTCGCAAACCGATATCGCGCTCGATCACGATCAGCGCGCCCACTTTCGCCTCGGACATATGTTCCATCGCCAAGACGATCTCCTCGGCCACTTCCCGGCGCTCCAGCCGGCCGCCCAACCCCAGCCAGTGGACATGCCCGATGCGTGCCAGCATCCGCCGGATCTCGGACTGGAACATCACGATGAGAGCGAAGGGCAAGTAGGGCGCCAGCGCGGCCAGCACCGTACGAAGTAGATTGAGTTGCGCCCAAACAGCGACAAAATATGCCGCCGTCAAAGCACACACGCCGCCCAGAATTTGCGCCGCCCGCCGCCCGCGCAGGGCCAGCACAAGCTGGTAGACCAACATCGCCACCGCCAGCACATCGATCACCGACGTGACGGTTATCGCGGGCAAATGTGGAAGCGGAATCGATGGCATCGCCTGTCTCTAGTCTAGCCGTCGCGCCCACCACGCGCCGGGGCCATCGCGCGCGTCCTCAAAAACTGATTCCCACCAGCACGGTGGCCTGATTCCGGTTCGACTGCAAGTAATCGCCCGGGCTATCGAAGAACCGGCGCGTCCACCCGGTGTAGCGAATCTCGGGCGAAATCCGCGCGAATCCCAGACGCAATTCGATGCCCGCGCCCGCCACCACTCCGTAATTGTTCTTGCTGTTGAGTTCGAGCACCTGGGGGATATCGGTCAATCGGCTGAAAGCGACACCGCCTTCGATATAGGGCTGCACGGGTCCCGAAAACAGCCGGTATTTGCCGAGCACCGGAAATTCCCAGGAACTCGCCCGCACCGGAGCGCGACTGAACAAGGGTGCGGTCTGGTAACCGTAACGCCTGTATAGCGCGTCGATCTCAATCGCCAGATGCGCTGGCAGGCGCAGTTCGATGAACGGCCCCACCGTGTAACGTTGTGTTTGCGCCACATAAGAAAGCGGATTCGGCGACTGCACGGAAAACGCGTCGTTCAGCGGCACGCCGAACTTGAGGCCTGCGGAAATCGGCTGCGCGGCCGCCGCCGCACATACAACAAGAAATACAGAAATTGTTTTATGCATCCTTCCCCTCCATTGTAAGAGAAATGGAGAGCGGCCCGCGTTTCACGCGCGCCGATTCTGGCGGGCAAGCGGCGTGGAGCCGTCCTGACGCGGCTGCCCGGATCTTCCCCGCACCGCGCAGTCTCGCGGGAGCATCGCTGCCGTGGGAATGCACCGGCTGGTGTCTCCGCGCGGCGCCGGTTTGGCGAACCGTTGCCGCCGCGCGCGGCTTCGGCGGGACCCACAAGTTGCCGGGCCGCGCATGAGTAAGCGGTTCTGTAAACGCATTGTGCCGCGACCCGCTATCCGCTAGATCGCGCTCCCCGGGGTGTGTTATCTTCGATTGTGCCGCTCAAGATCCTGGGTGTGATTCCCGCCCGGTACGCATCTTCCAGATTCCCCGGCAAAGCCCTCGTCTCTATCGGAGGCAAAACCATGCTTCAACACGTGTGGGAACGGGCTTCGCAGGCGCGCTACCTGACGGGCGTGGTGATCGCCACCGACGATGAGCGGATTCGCGATGCGGCTTCCGGGTTTCGCGCCCGCGTGACGATGACGCGCTCCGATCATGTATCCGGCACCGATCGCGTGGCGGAAGCGGCGTCGGCCTCCGATGCGGCCATCATTGTGAATATTCAAGGCGACGAGCCGATGATCGATCCCGACGCCATCGACGCCGCGGTGCTGGGCCTGCTGGACGACGACGACGTCCCCATGAGCACGCTCAAGAAACGCATCGAAAATCCGAGCGATGTGACCGACCCGAACGTGGTCAAAGTGGTGACGGGACGCTCCGGCAACGCCATCTATTTCTCGCGTTCTCCGATTCCGTTCGTGCGCGACACGGGCGGAGCGGCAGTTCACTATAAGCACATTGGCTTGTACGTTTACCGTCGCGACTTCTTGCTGGCCTACCCGGATCTGCCGCCGGGGCCGCTCGAACGAGCGGAACGGCTCGAGCAGTTGCGCGCCCTGGAAAACGGATTCGCGATTCGCGTCACGGAAACGGAATATGAATCGCTCGGCGTCGACACGCCGGAAGATTGGGAGCGCGTGGCAGCGCTTTATGAAAAGACGGCGGTGAACCATGGCTAAGTACATCTTCGTGACGGGTGGTGTGGTCTCTTCGCTTGGCAAAGGCATAGCCGCGGCCAGCATCGGGTGCCTGCTGGAAAGCCGCGGACTCAAAGTCACACTCCAGAAATTCGATCCGTATCTCAACGTGGATCCCGGCACCATGAGCCCCTTCCAGCACGGCGAAGTATTCGTCACCGACGATGGCGCGGAGACCGATCTGGACCTTGGCCACTATGAGCGCTTCACGCACTCGCCGCTCACCCAGGCGAATAATCTGACAAGCGGCCGCATTTACGAGCAGATCATTTCGCGCGAGCGCCGCGGGGATTATCTGGGCAAGACCGTGCAGGTGATCCCGCACGTGACCAATGAAATCAAGGCCGCCGCGCGCAAGGTGGCCAGTGTGCCGGAGGGCGAGCGGCCCATCGATGTGGTGATCGCCGAGATCGGCGGCACCGTGGGCGATATTGAATCGCTTCCTTTCCTGGAAGCCATCCGCCAGATGCGGCATGAGCTGGGCCGCGAAAACACATTGTTCGTGCACGTGACCCTGGTGCCGTGGATCGCGGCCGCGCAGGAGCTGAAAACCAAGCCCACGCAGCACAGCGTGAAAGAGCTGCGTGCCATCGGTATTCAGCCCGACATCCTTCTGTGCCGCAGCGAGCGCCCGCTGCCGGAGGAGATGAAGGAAAAAATCGCGTTGTTCTGCGACGTGGACCCGCGCGCCGTCATTACCGCGAAAGACGTGGAAAGCGTATACGAGTGTCCCCTGGTTTTCGCCGAACAGGGCGTGGACGACATCGTGCTGCGCCTGCTGGCGCTGGACGTGCCGGCTCGCGACCTGACACGGTGGCGCGACATGGTGAGCCGGATGAAACATCCGCAGCGCCAGGTTTCCATCGGCCTGGTCGGCAAGTATGTGGAGTACGAAGATTCGTACAAGAGCCTGAAGGAAGCCTTGCTGCACGGCGGACTGGCGCACGACGCACGCGTCAACATCACGTGGATCGAGGCGGAGCGTCTGGAATGGCCCCAAGCCATCGCGCAACTGGAGAGCTTCGACGGCATCCTGGTTCCGGGCGGTTTCGGAAAGCGCGGCATTGAGGGGATGCTGGTGGCCATACGCTACGCGCGCGAGTGCAAAGTCCCGTATTTCGGCATCTGCCTGGGCATGCAGACCATGGTGATCGAGTTCGCCCGCAATGTATGCGGCCTACCGCAGGCGAATTCAAGCGAGTTCGATCCCGCCACGCCGGATCGCGTGATTTACAAACTCCGCGAGCTTAAGGGCGTGGACGAGCTGGGCGGCACCATGCGGCTGGGCGCCTACCCATGCCTGTTGGCGGAAAATACCTTCGCGCGCGAGGCCTACGGCAAACCGGAAATCAGCGAACGCCACAGGCATCGTTACGAATTTAACCGCGAGTATGAAGACCTGCTGAAGCAGCACGGTCTTCGTCTGACCGGACAGACACCCGACAGCGTGTACGTTGAGATTTGCGAGCTGGCGGACCATCCGTGGTATCTGGGTTGCCAGTTTCATCCCGAGTTCAAATCGAAGCCGCTCGAGCCGCATCCTCTGTTCCGCTCGTTCATCGGCGCGGCGCTGGAACAACGCCGCCTGCGCATGGAAGGGATACGTGAACCCGCCCGGACGGAAGAACCGCGGCGGGAGAGCGCTGTTTTCAGTAAATCGTGATCGAAGTCAGTCCTCAGATTAAGATTGGAGGGGGCGCGCCGCTTGCGCTCATCGCCGGCCCGTGCGTGATTGAAAGCGAAGAGCATGTGCATTTCATGGCACATGAGATTCAGAAGCGCGTGGGGCCGTTCATCTTCAAGGCTTCTTTCGACAAGGCTAACCGTTCGAGCGTGCAATCCTACCGCGGCCCCGGCCTCAAGGAAGGCTTGCGCATCCTGAAAGGAATACGCGATTTAGGTTTCGCCGTGCTCACCGATATTCACGACGCCTCGCAAGCCGCGCCCGCGGCGGAAGCTGTCGACATTCTGCAAATTCCGGCGTTCCTGTGCCGTCAGACGGACTTGCTGGTGGAAGCCGGACGGACGGGGAAAATTGTCAACATCAAGAAAGGCCAGTTCGTCGCGCCGCACGATATCAGATTAGCCGCCGAGAAAGTTGCTTCCACGGGCAATGACAGAATCATTCTGACGGAGCGCGGAACCACATTCGGTTACAACAATTTGGTAGTGGATATGCGCGGCCTGGCCATGATGCGCGGCTTCGGCTGGCCGGTGTGCTTCGACGCGACGCACAGCGTGCAACTTCCAGGCTCGTCCGGCGACAAATCCGGCGGCCAGCCGCAATTCATCGCGCCGCTGTCGCGGGCGGCGGTGGCGGCGGGCGTCGACGCGGTGTTCGTCGAAGTGCACGACGCGCCGGAGCGGGCGCTTTCCGACGGCGCCAACGCATTGCAGCTTGACCTGCTGGGTCCGCTATGGCGCACACTGAACCGTATTCAGCAAGCCGCCAGCGAAGAATAGCAGCGGCGCCGCGGTGCATGCATTTTGCATCACAATGCATGTATGATGAAGGCATGCCTACGTTACAGGTCCGCGACGTCCCCTTGCATATTTACGACGAACTGGTTCGCCAAGCGGAGCGGGAGCGCCGTAGCCTGGCTCAACAAACGGTCGCCGTGCTCGCCAAGGGAATCGGGGTGCCGGTTGATGTGAAGGCGCAGCGGCGTGAACTGTTGGCTGAGATTAAGCAAACCATGCACGGCCGGGGCAGGACTTTAAGCGACCCGGTGAAACTGATTCGCGAGGACCGTAACCGGTGAAACTGGTGATGGACGCCAGCGCAGCGGTTGAGATTGCGCTGGACGGGCGTCAGTCCGCCAAGCTCAGCGCCGTTGTGTCCAGCGCCGATGTCGTACTTGCACCGGAGCTCCTGCTGGCAGAGGTAGTCAATACGGTTTGGAAATACCATAGATTTGAAAAACTGGAGCTTGACAAGTGTGAGCGCGCGCTCAAGTTTGTGCTTCAGTTGGTCCCGGTACTTGTGTCACACGCCGAAT
>CAMAUG010000275.1 GCA_945861255.1 Candidatus Sulfopaludibacter sp. SbA3 | reverse complement strand
GCGCGACGGTGAACCGAATCCGGAGTTCCCGGTGCTCTCCGCCGCGCCGCTCTACATTCGCCAGTCTTTGTTGTTTCCCTACAGCGCGGGAACGAAGTTCCAGGAAGCCGTCTACCGCCGCTCCGGCAAGCAGGCCTTCGACGCCGTGTTCGGGAGCAGCCCGCGCAGTACGCAGCAGATCATTCTCCCAGAAGAATATTTCAACGCGAAGATGCCTTCCAAGCCGGAGCCGCCCGCGCTGGAACCCGTTCTCGGGAAAGAATCCAAGAAGATGCGGGAGCTGATTGAGGGCGCCATGGGCGAGTTCGACCATGAGATTCTGCTGCGCCAGCACGTGGGCGCGGAGGAAGCCGCTATGGCCTCCGCCCACTGGAAGGGCGGATGGTTCCGGGTTTACGAGCACAAAAAAGACGCTTATCCCGTGCTGACCTACGCCTCGGAGTGGGATTCCGAGGCCGCCGCGCGCGAGTATTTCAACCTTTACTTGCAGGTGCTGCAGAGGAAGTGGAAGCAGATGCGGATGACTTCGCGCACGGCCGGGGAGATTACGGGATCAGGAGATTCGGGGCGGTTTATTTTGCGGATTGCAGGCACTACGGTGTCGGCGATCGAGGGGGTGCGGTGAGTGGGGCTGGCGAGGAGCACCCCGATACTCTCGGCATCCACACGGTCAAAAACCGTAATGGCACCTCGCGCTGAACCGGATGGCCCGAGCTTCCTCCGCTGAGGTACAATAACTTTGGCTGAGGTCCACTAAATCCTATGCGAATTTTCGCTTCCACCGCCGCTCTGTTCGCGTTGACCTTTTCGGTGCTTGCCATGCCGCCGGTCCCGCGCAAGTCTCCTGAATTTGCCGTCACCGACGCTGCCGGCAAGCAAATCCTGCTTTCCAGCCTGAAGGGCAAGGTCGTCGTGATTCCTTTCATGTTCACCACCTGCCCGCACTGCCAGAGCGAAGCCAAGATGCTGACCAAGCTGCAGAGCGAGGTGGGGCCGGGCGTCGCCATCCTCGGCGTGGCGTTCAACGACGGTGTCAACGCCGCCACCGTAAACCAGTTTGTGCGCGAATTCGGGGTGGGCTTCCCGGTGGGTTTTGCGACGCGCGATGCGGTCATCAGCTACCTGGGGCTCTCCGTGATGGACCGCTGGGTGGTGCCGCAAGTCGCGGTGATCGACAAGAAGGGCAACGTAGTGGCGCAAAGCCAGCCGTCCGGATCCCCCGAGCTGCAAGAGGAAAGCAGCCTGCGCGCGCTGCTCATGAAACTGCTCAAGGAGCCTGCCGGTAACTCGAGCGCGGCGCCGGCGGCCAAGACCACCGCGAAGAGGAACTGAAGCCGGCTAGGCGCGCCCGGCGCGAACATTGGCCGGCCAGCGTGCCGGCGAGTCTGGAGCTCACGATGCGGCGGCTCTTCTTCATCCTGAAATTCGCATTTGCGGCGCTCACGCTCAGCGCGGTGAGCGCTTGGGCTCAGTCCCGTAATCTCGATATTTACTGGATCGATGTTGAGGGCGGCGCCTCCACGTTGTTCGTGACACCGGCGGGCGAATCCCTGCTCTTCGACACCGGCTGGAACGAGCGCGACGCCAAACGAATCTACGCCGCGGCGCAACAAGCGGGTCTCAAGAAGATCGACGCGCTAGTGCTCAGCCACTACCATACCGATCACGCCGGAGGATTGAACGCGCTGACCAAGTTGATTCCCATCGACCGTTATTATGGACGCAACGACGAGATCGAACCCGTAAACCAGCAATGGCTGGACAGCTTCCGGAGGGCGGCGGCGGGCAAGCGCACCATTGTCAAGGCCGGCGATTCGATTCCGCTGAAGGGTGTGCAGGTGACGGTAGTTGCGGCGGACGGGACACTGCTTGCGAAGACGCTTCCTGGCGGCGGACCGAATTCGCTGTGTGCCGATGCTGCCAACATGGCTCCGGCGGGGCCGGAGAATCAGAACATGGTCGGCCTGATGCTGGCCTACGGCAAGTTCAAGTTCCTGGGACTGATCGATCTGGATTGGGAAAAAGAAATGGAGTTCGCATGCCCGGCCAACCGGCTGGGCAAGGTGACTCTCTACCAGTCGGGCCGTCACGGGGCATTCGACGGCGCGGGCGCTCCGGCGTTTCTGGGAGCGATTTCCCCGCAGGTTGTGGTGGTGAACAACGGACCGAGAAAAGGGCTGGGGCAGGTGGATGATAAGGCAGTGTTTCGAGGCCCTGGTGGCGGCAAAATGGCGCCGTTTGAAAGAAACGCTTACTTGCGGCTGGCCAAGCTGCCGGGCGTCGAGGGGATCTGGCAGGGGCACAAGTCGCTGGTCGATCCCGACGCCAGTCACAACACGTCGCCGGACATGATCGCCAACATGGAAGAGACGGCGGAATGCAATGGTAACTGGATCAAGGCTTCGGTGGCGCGCGACGGGAAGTTCACGGTGACCAACGGGCGCAACGGGTTCAGCAAGACATACGCGGCGCGGTAGGCTCCGGCCTATTTTTTCGCCACCAAGGTGAATCCGTAACGCACAGTGTCATGGATCAGTCGGCGGATCTCGCGCGGATCGACGCCCAGCGGCGCAAGAACCTTCCACGCCTTCGCGATGCTGTCGAGCATCACCTCGTTCTGGCCGGACCACATCGCCGCGTACTCCGGATCGCCGCCTGCGACCAGGGCGGCGAGCGTTTCCTTCTTGATCCGGTATTTCTTGAGGATGAGGAGCGCTTCTGCGACTCTGTCGGCGGTGTTTCCGTCGAGGTCCTCGGGCGCGGGACCAAATTGGCATGGAACGCTGAAATTGCCCACGTTCAAGCAACCCTCCTCGACAGAGACTTCCAACGGGCTGCGTTGAATGGGACGTTCCGCGAGAGTCTTCGTCAAGCGGGCGGGAAAATGGATTAAGCCGGACCACGAACCAGCGGCCGGCACTTTTTCCTGCAAGGACCCCATGCTCAGCGACAACATCGCGCCGTCAAAATCGACTTCCGTCCAATCTTTTTGGGATTCGCCCCGCGCCAAGGCGCGAAACGCCTGCGTGAGTTGTTCCGCCTGGACTTCCACTCTGCATTCCAGCATTCGATTCATTTTACCGCACACGAATTCGCGCGCGGCGCGACTTCCGTAGTACGATCAACCAAACAGTATGCGTTTAGGTTGGAACGATATCAAAGTCCGGGCCTCCGGCTTCGCCGAACGGTGGCGCGACGCCCATTATGAGAAGGGCGAGACTCATACTTTCTACAACGAGTTTTTCGAGGTATTCGGCGTGAGCCGGCGGAGCGTGGCCAGCTACGAAGAACCTGTGAAGCTGCTTGGCAATAAACGAGGTTACCTCGATCTGTTTTGGAAAGGCGTCCTGCTCGTTGAGCAAAAAAGTGCCGGCCGCGACCTTGCCCAGGCCAGGCAGCAAGCCTTTGAATATTTCCCCGGACTCGAAGAACATGAGCGTCCCCGATACTTATTGCTCAGCGATTTTCAGACGTTCGAGATCATCGACCTCGATCAGGGCACCAAGGTTCGATTCGCGCTCCATCAGCTTCCCGAATACGTGGAGGAGTTCTCGTTCATCCTCGGAGTGGAGAAACGGCCGTTTAGCGATCAAGACCCGGTCAACATTGAAGCCTCGGAATGGATGGGCAGGCTGCACGACGCATTACAGGCCTCCGGGTATGAGGGACACGATCTGGAACGCTTCCTTGTCCGGTTGGTATTCTGCCTTTTCGCGGACGACACGGGCATATTCCAGCCCCGCGGGATTTTCGAAGAAATCCTCACCACCCGGACGAACCGGGACGGCAGCGACACCGGCGCATGGCTCAGCCAGGTGTTCGAGGTGCTGAACACTCCCGAAGACCGGCGTCAACAACATTTGGACGCCGACCTCAACCGGTTCCCCTATGTGAACGGCGATCTCTTTGAGGAGCGGCTCACCATCCCGGCATTCAACGCCGCGATGCGGACGCTGCTGTTGGGCGCGTGCATGCGCAACTGGGAGAAAATTTCTCCCGCCATTTTCGGATCGCTATTTCAATCCGTGATGAACCGCACGGAGCGCCGTTCCCAGGGCGCGCATTACACCACCGAGCAGAACATTCTGAAAGTGATCGAACCTCTGTTCCTGGACGATTTGCGGGCGGAATTCGCCAGGCTGATCGAGCGGCGCGATAGCGGCCGCCAAAAGGCTCTCGAGGCGTTTCACGACAAGCTTGCCTCGCTGCGGTTCCTCGATCCCGCGTGCGGATGCGGCAATTTTTTGATCATTGCCTACCGTGAATTGCGCGTGCTCGAAATCGAGCTACTCAAAGCGCTACGGAAGAGCGGTCAGAGAGAGTTCGGGTACCACGCCGTTTCCAAGCTCGACGTGGATCAGTTCTATGGAATCGAAATCGGCGAGTTTCCTGCCCGGATTGCCGAGGTGGCGCTGTGGATGATGGACCACATCATGAACAACCGGCTCTCCCGGGAATTTCACGAGAGCTACCTCCGCATCCCGCTGCGCAAGGCTCCGCATATTCATCCCAAAGACGCCTTGGAGGCTGACTGGGCGGACGTGATCGCTCCAGCTGAGTGCTCTTACATTCTCGGCAATCCACCTTTTGGAGGCTCCAAATACCAGAACGAGAAGCAGCGCGAGCAGGTGCGGCGGATCGCGCATTTGGGTGGAAGCGGCGGAACGCTCGACTACGTTACGGCATGGTTCATCAAGGCGGGAGCCTATCTACAGACCTCGCGCGCACGCGTCGGATTCGTGGCGACGAATTCGGTCACGCAGGGGGAACAGGTCGCCCAGCTTTGGCCCGTTTTGTTTGAACGCTACGGACTGGAGATCGCATTTGCGCACCGCACTTTCGAATGGCGCAGCGATGCGCGCGGCAGGGCTCACGTTCATGCGGTCATCATCGGGTTGTGCCGCAAGGATCAGGAGCCAGCGGCGAAGCGCTTGTTCAGCTATAGCGACATCAAGAAAGCGGAGGCGGTGGAAAGCAAGCACGCGGCGCTTACGCCATACCTGTTCGACGCTGGGTCGGTTGTGAATCGGCACTTGGTGGTGAAGGAAACTTCGAACTCACTGAGCGGGGCTCCAAAAATGATCATTGGATCTAAACCAATTGACGGCGGGTACTTGATCTTCGACGATGTCGAAAAAGCGTCGTTTTTGGCAACTGAGCGCGCGGCAAGCAAGTTTATGCACCCATTCATCGGTGGCGTCGAATACATCCAAGGGCGACACCGGTGGATTCTGGCCTTGCAAGATGCGTCTCCAGTAGTGTCCGGCTATAAGTCGAGCAGGCTCAACTGGTTAGAAAATAGGTCTGATTTTTCCTGGGAGTAAGTGTCGTCAAAGGCCCGTAGAATGGGCGTTTGCTCGAACAAGGTGACGCTGAGAACCTGTAGGATTTGGTAGAGGGT
>CAMAUG010000274.1 GCA_945861255.1 Candidatus Sulfopaludibacter sp. SbA3 | reverse complement strand
GCGAGTACTCGAGTCACCGCCTCGGAAACCGTCAAACGCGGGTGCGTCCCGCTAGCGCCATTGGACGCGTGTCACGGCGATCGTGAACCCTCACCGTTGCGGGAAAAGAAACGGACCGAGCCGCCCCGGACAACCGGCGGCCCCGCGCCATGGCGGGTCAACAAAATGGCTAGAGGCCTCGAAGAAAGGAATCGATGAGGGCCGTTCGAAAGAGCGGCCAGCGCGCGCGGCAACTGACAGCAATACGACCCGGTGCTGTGCCGGGCCGCTCATGACCTGCGGGACCCACCCGCGAATATCCAAGCATTCTCACCTATTGGCGAAAATGGCCACAGCCGAAGTGTCTCTCGACGTGTCGACGGGCTATTTCCCGTAGGAAATCCGCCAAATCTTCTTGCCGCCGTCGTCGCTCACCAGCAAGCTTCCATCCGGCATTTCCAGCACGCCTACCGGGCGGCCCCACACCTCCGTCACGTCCGGCGCGATCATCCAGCCGGTCATGAAGTCCTGCCACGGTCCGCTCGGCTTGCCGTCCTTGAACGGAACAAACGCGATCTCATAGCCGTGACGCTTCGAACGGTTCCACGATCCATGGAACGCTATGAACGCGCCGCCCTGATATTCTTTCGGGAACTGCTTGCCGGTGTAAAACTCCAGGTCCAGCACGCCGGCGTGCGCGGGCAGCAGAACGTCTGGGACCGTCGCCTTCGCCACCAGCGCCGGATTCTCGCCCTTGCGGCGCGGATCTTCATTCGGGCCGATGTAGGCGAACGGCCAGCCGTAGAATTTGCCCTGCTCGATGTGCGTGAAGTAATCGGGCACCAGATCGTCGCCCAACGCATCGCGCTCCTGCACGGTGATCCACAGACGGTCCCCGCCGGGCTGCCAATCCAAGCCCACCGGATTGCGTGTGCCCGCGACGAAAATCTCATGGCCGGTGCCGTCCGGGTTGTAGCGGTTGACAGCCGCGCGAATCGCCGGCTCGCCCGCGTTCACGTTCGATGCCGACCCCACCGTCACGTACAGCTTCTCGCCCTTGCGGTCGAAAGTGATGGTGCGCGTGGAGTGGCCGCCGCTCGCTTCCTTCATGCTGACCACTTCCTCGCCGGCGCCTGCCGTCAGGGCCTTCGGGTCATACTTGTACCGCTTCACGGACGTGGTCTCGGCTACGTAGATGTAGTCCTTCCAGAAAGCGATGCCGAAGGGCCCACTCAGTCCCTTGAGTAACTCTTTCTTGTTCTTGTCCTGCGCGACGTAGACCGTTCCCCCGGACGTATCGGCGATGAGGAGTTCCTTATTGGGGCCCAGCGTCATGAAACGCGGCTGCACGAAGCCGGTCATGTACTCCTCCACCTTGAAACCGGCGGGAACCTTCAGTTGCGCTCCGGCGGGCGGGGCCACCACCTTCGAAGGATTGCGAGCCGAAGGCGTCGCGAACGGCGCCGGCAAATTCACGTCCGCGGCGAACGCACACGCGGCCACCAGACAGGAAAGGACCAATTTTTTCATAGGAATGCCTCCAATTTATTCGAGCGTAACATGCCTTGGGCGGGAGTGCCGTGATACAGTGGAAAATCGCTCGTTTGACGGTGGAAACCGGCTGCCGGGCCGGGGCCGCGAATCATCCGTATGTTGCAAGTCTTTCTTCAGGGAAAATTGCTGGGCATCGACGAGTTTCTGCAAGCGCCCGCTGGCGCTGAGCGGGACCGCGTCTTCACCGGCCGCTCGCACTGGGTCAGCTTACTCGGCGAAATTCTACCGCGCGCCTTGTTGGCCGAGCTGGGCCTCGCGAAAATCCTGCTGGGGTCCAGCGGCGGCGGGCAGTTCCTGGTGGTCCTCCCGGAAGAATCACTGGCAGCCGCCGTTGCCTTCCTGGAAGCTGCGGCCCAGGAGATCGCCACGCTTTCCGAAGGCCGCGTGCGGCTCACCTGGGCCTCCACCGAAAATCTGGGCGATTGGAGCGACGTTCGAAAGCGTCTTAATGAAGCGCTGGACCGCCTGCGGGGAGCGCCTGCTTCGGCCGGCTTCTTCACCGCGCAGGCTGGCTCTTCCGACGGTGCCGAAGAATACTTTTCGGGTTTGGGCTTGCAGCTTCGCGATGCCTCCGTCGTGGGATGGTCGCCCGAATCGCCCGGAAAGATCTCCGCCGCCGGAGCCAAACACACATGGACGCTGGGCGCCGCCGCCGACGCACTGCCCTTCGCGCGCCACGCCGCGTTGAGCACGGACGGGGCGGAGATCGCGTCCACCGCGGAGCTGGCCGCGCGATCCGCAGGCTTGGCCACCTGGGGCGTGCTGCGTGGAGACGCCGACAACTTCGGCATCCGCCTGCGCCGCGCGCAGAGTATCGAAGAGCACATTCAGCTCTCGGTGATGTACAAGCAGTTCTTCGCCGGCGAACTGGAAGTGCTGTGCTCCATGCCGGATTTCTGGCAGCGCGTCACGGTAATCTACTCCGGCGGCGACGACTTTGCGGTGTATGGGTCATGGGACGCGCTCATCACATTGGCGCGCGAGATGGAGCGCTTGTTCCGAGGTTTCGCCACCGCCAATCTGGCGGATTTCGCGGGCCCGGAGGGCAAGACTCTCAGCATGGCGATGGCGCTGGCGCCGGCCGAAGACGCCTCCCTCGGCTCCGTGTTCGAAGAAGCCGGCAGCCGTTTGGAAGCGGCCAAGTCCGCCGACAAGGATTGCATTTGGATTCTGGGGCGGACGCTCGAATGGAAGCAGTTCGCCGACGCGGCGAGTATGAAAGATTTGTTGACGAAGATGATTGCCGACTTCGGCGTCTCTCCGCAATACTTAAAGGACCTGTGCGGAATCTATCGCGAAACGCAGTCGCGCATATCGAAACGCCAGGCGCGCAAGACCGGCGGCGAGCGGCCATGGCGCTACCACCGGCGCATTCGACGAATTTTGGCGGCCACCACCCCAGCCACGGGCAAGGCGGCCGGACCCGCGCGCGGAGAATATCAGAAGGCCCGCACCGCGTTGATTGCGGATTTGATCGGACGCAGCGCGGTGACCGTGAAGTTGCGGCCGGCGGGCCGCGTGGCGCTGGAGTGGGCCAGATTGTCCGCGGAGGTGTCCGCGCACTCCGCTCCGGTCTAAGGAAACAAGGAAGAATTTCATGGACGACGTTCAAGACAGTGTACAAGACGCGCAACCCGAACCGAATGTGACGCCGCCGGAACCGGCTGCTCCGGCGGTGGAAGCCGAAACCCAAGCTCCCGCGCCCTCCGCACACGCGCCGGCGCCGGTTGTCGAAGCCGCCACACCCGAGCCCTCCGTGGCACCCGTCGCCGAAACTGCGGCGTCCGGAACGGAAGCCGCGGTAGACAGCACTGCGGCGCCCGCTCCCGCGGCGGAAACCGG
This sequence comes from Candidatus Sulfopaludibacter sp. SbA3, assembly GCA_945861255.1. Taxonomy (GTDB): domain Bacteria; phylum Acidobacteriota; class Terriglobia; order Bryobacterales; family Bryobacteraceae; genus Palsa-187. The sequence continues at coordinate 2,054 of CAMAUG010000274.1, read as the reverse complement.
GAGGCCGCAATCCGCAAGGCAAGAGCCGCGTCCGCAAGGCCAACGCCCGCCGGGGCAGGGAAAGCGGGAGGAACGCGGCCCGCGTCCGGAGCGTGGACCTGAAACTCGTGGCCCCGATAATCGAGGCCAGGGCCGCCCCCCTGACGCGCGCGCCGGCGGGCCTCGCGGAGACCGGCCTCCCGATCGCGGCGACCGTGGCGACCGTCGCGAAGGCCGTCCGGGCGGCATGCGACCGGACTTTTTTTCGCCGGAAATCGAGATCGAAAAACTCATCTCCGACAGCCTGTATCTGGATAACCAGGCGCACGCCGTGGTTGCGCGCATGCGCGATATGGACTCCGGGACCAAGAGCCAGTTACGGCGCCTGTACAACGCGGTGCGGCGAGCCGTGCGGGCGCCGGAAGCGGACCGCCAGCATCACTTCGTCATGTTGCGCGCGCGTTTGGCCTACACCATCGCGCGGCACTCCCTGCGCAGCCTGGATGCGCTGGAACGGCTGTTGCTCCAGGTTACTAGAAGAAACGATGCGAAAGGCTACGAAAGATTCAAGGATCTGTTCGAAGCCATAGTTGCTTATAACGAGTAGGGGCTTCGAACGAATAGGATTGATGAAAACTTTATGAGCACACACACAGCTCAAACCCAATTGCAGTTGCTCGGAAAATTGATTCTCACGGGCGATCTGCATTGCGAAACCGGCCTCCATATTGGAGCGGGCAAAGGATCGCTTGAAATCGGCGGCGCGGACAACCCGGTGGTCAAGGACGCTTTCGGGCTTCCCTACATTCCCGGCAGCTCTTTGCGCGGGCGCGTGCGCTCGCTGCTCGAAAACGCGATGGGCCTCACGTCACCCGCCGAGTTGGTATATCTCTCCAAGCGCCGCGGCCAAGAGGTGCGCATCCACCAGAGCGATCGGCCCGACGATGAAATCGGCCTGCTGTTCGGGCGCAGTCCCGGGCGCATGGAGCGCGTGGAAGGGCAGGCGCTGGAAGCGAGCGCGGCCACTCCGGCGCGGCTCACCATTTACGACGCGCCGCTCGATCCGGACAGCATCACCGCGCAGATGCGCGAGAACCTGGACGACGAAATCACCGAGGTCAAGAGTGAAAACGCCATTGACCGCATCACCTCACAAGCCAATCCGCGCACGCTCGAACGCGTACCGGCGGGTGCTCGCTTCAAGGTCCGCATGGTGCTGGACATCTTGTGCGAGGAAGACAAAACTCTGGCCGCGCGGCTGCTGGAAGGTTTGCGGTTGGTCGAGGACGACGCGCTGGGCGGCGGAGGGTCCCGTGGTAGCGGCCGCGTGCGCTTCGGCAACGTGAAGATGACGTGGCGCAACCGTGCGTTTTACGCCTCCGGAGGCAGTGAAGAGGAATTGGCGCAAGGCGGGGATCTGGGCGCGGCGCAGGCCGCTGTCAACGACCAGGGATTCTCTGGAAAATTAGGAAGTTAGCGCGCTCGGAATGTCTACTGCCAGCCCCACTCCCGCGATGCTTGTCCGCCTGCGTCCCACCGGCCCCTGGCGCATCGGCCCGGACTCCGGCGACCGTGACCGCGTGGACCGCGTGTATCACAGCGATTCGCTGTACGCGGCCGTGACCGGCGCCATGGCGCGCGTGGGTGCGCTCGAAGCATGGCTGGACGCCACCGCGCGCGCCGCTCTGCCCGCGGTCCGCTTCAGTTCGTGCTTCCCGTTCCTGGGCGACACGCTATACGTCGCTCCCCCCAGCCACGTGTGGCCGCCGCCGCCGTCCGCCAGAGTGCGCTGGAAGGGTGCCAAGTTCGTGCCCATGAAAGTAGTGGAGACGCTGCTCGCGGGGCAGACGCTGAAGGATGAAGGCTGGATGGTGGAGGTGGCCAGCGAGTGCCTGCTGCCTTCGTCATCGCCCTCCGGCACGGCGATCTTCCGGACCGCGGTGCGCTCACATGCGGCCATCGACCGCGCGGGCGACAGCGTGCTTCCGCATTCCACCGCGTGCGTGGAATTCGCGCCCGGCGCGGGACTGTGGTTTGCCGCGGCATTCTCAGACGATAGCGCGCGCGAGCAGTGG
>CAMAUG010000273.1 GCA_945861255.1 Candidatus Sulfopaludibacter sp. SbA3 | reverse complement strand
TGCCGCCCGGCCTGACGTTGAGTTCGTCCGGCGTCATCAGCGGCACGCCCACGGCTGAGAGTTCTCAAACATTCACAGTGACGGCGACGGACGCGTTGGGCGCCACCGCCACGCGTCCACTAACATTACAGATCACGACGCTTGCGATTACCACCACCACCTTGCCCGGTGGCGCGGTGGGGTCGGCGTACTCGCAGACACTGCAATCGTCGGGCGGCGTCGCGCCCATAAGTTGGAACGTCAGCGTAGGAACCTTGCCGCCGGGCCTGACGTTGAATTCGTCCGGTGTCATCAGCGGTACGCCCACAGCGGAAGGCTCGCAGACTTTCACCGTCCTAGTCACGGATTCGTTGGGGGCCGCCGTATCCCGTCCGTTCACGTTGCAGATCACGACGCTCACGATCACCACCACGGCTCTGCCGGACGGCACGCAGTCCTCCCCGTATTCCACGGCCCTGGCGGCCGCCGGCGGAACGGGGCTGACCTGGTCGGTCTCGGCGGGATCGCTTCCAGGTGGGCTGCTGTTGGGCGCTTCCACCGGCGCGATCACGGGAACGCCCATTAACGCCGGAACATCTACGTTTACCATTTCGGTGACTTCGGCGAATCCGGCCGCTGCCGCGAGCAAGCAATTCTCCATTACCATTGCGGCTGCTCCGCCGCCTCCCATTCCCAGTTCGGTTACGATGACGGTCCCCGGCACGCCCGGTCCCGCGCAACAGCCCGCGCTGACCGTGGCATTGGGAAGCAGTTATCCGTTGGAGATTACCGCCAACGTGACGCTGACGTTTTCCGCCGAAGGTTCGGGAGCTGACAACCCTGAAGCGCGCTTCTCAAACTCCACCCGCACGGCATCGGTGAAGATCGCGGCCGGCAGCACGGCTTCCGACAGTGGAATCGCCATTCTGACCGGCACGGTTGGCGGGACCATCACGTTGACCGCGCAGCTGATCGATGCAGCGGACCGTAACGTCACACCCACCGCCACACCAGTGCGGACCATCGTGATCAGCCAAGGCGTTCCCGTGATCACATCGGCGCGAATCCTGACCGTGTCGGGCGGTTTCAACTTCGTCGTGACGGGCTATTCCGCCACCAGGGAAGTGTCCAGCGGAACTTTCCGCTTCACTCCCACGAGCGGAACCAACCTCACCGCAAGTGAATTTACCGTCCCTCTGACCAGCGCGTTCACCGCATGGTACAACAACACACAATCGGCCAACACCGGCAGCCAGTTCAAGCTCACTATCCCGTTCCAGGTGTCGGGGACAACATTACCCATCGCGGCAGGCACGGCACAGCTAACCAACGCACGCGGTGCATCGGCGATTTCAGCGCCCGCGATCCCTCTGCCTGCGACGCCATAGAAGAGAGTGCCTTCTACGCAGGCGCGTAAAAACTAAGTACGTTGTCGCCCTGCCGGAGTGCCCTCGCCCGCAGCAGCGCGCCATAACGTTCCTCCAGCTTTAGCCGCGGCGGGTGCTGCGCAATCACCAGCGGCGCGGGCTTGTCCCCGAGGGCGCCCAGCGTCGCCTTGTACTCGCTTTCGAGCGCGTATGGGGGATCGAGAAATACGATATCCGCGTCGAATAATCCCACCAATTGCGCCGGACTCCCCTGCCGCACATCCGCGCGCGCCGCGATGCCTAGCGTTCGCAGATTTTCGCGAATTGCCTGCAACGCCGCACGGTTCTTCTCGATGAAAATCACGCGCGCCGCGCCTCGGCTGAGCGCTTCAATACCCACGGCGCCGGTGCCTGCGTATAGATCGAGGAACGTGGTGCCCTCAATACGTGGGGCAAGTACGTTAAAGAGCGATTCGCGCAGGCGATCCGGCGTTGGCCGCGTATCCAGGCCCGGAACGCTCTTGAGCACGCGCCTGCGAAATTCTCCCCCGATCACGCGCATGCTAGCCCACCTGCACCAATCCGTAGCGGCGCTGCCAATGCTCGCGGATGAACGCCACCGCCTGCCGCAACAGGTCTTCGGACGGTGGGTGGGCCACGAACGCGGAGGCTTCACTGCGCGCCACTTCGAGCACGTCGGGATCCCGCAGGATGCTGCCTATGCGCAACGCGGGTACACCCGATTGCCTGGTCCCAAAAAATTCTCCAGGGCCGCGCAGCTTCATGTCCATCTCGGCGATATGGAATCCGTCGCTCGAATCCACCAACGTGCGGATACGCTCGCGGGCGGTCTCGTTCATCTTGCCCGTGACCAGGATGCAATGGCTCTGCTCGGCGCCCCGCCCCACGCGTCCTCGAAGCTGATGCAGTTGCGCCAGGCCGAAGCGCTCCGCCTGTTCGATGACCATGACGGTGGCGTTCGGCACATCCACGCCCACTTCGATGACGGTTGTCGACACCAGAAGTTTCGTGATGCCGCGCTGAAAGTTCGCCATCGCCGCCTCCTTTTCCGCGGACGGAAGTTTCCCGTGCAGCAGGCCCACCGCGATGCCGGGAAACACGATGCGCGACAGCAGTTCGTGCATCTTCTGCGCGGCCTTCATGGCCTGCGTTTCCGATTCTTCAATCACCGGGTAGACCACATACGCCTGGCGTCCTGCATCCACCTGCTGTTTAAGAAAACTATACACCTGCTCGATGTGATCTTCGGTGACGTGCTGGGTGGCGATGGGCTTGCGCCCCGGAGGCAGTTCGTCGATGATACTGACGTCCAGATCGCCGTACATCGTCAGCGCCAGGGTGCGCGGAATGGGAGTTGCCGTCATCACCAGCACGTCCGGCCGCACGCCCTTGTCTCCCGCGCCTTTTTCCAGGAGCGCCTGCCGCTGCTCCACGCCGAAGCGGTGCTGTTCGTCGACAATCGCCAGTCCCAACCGTTTGAATTGCACATCTTCCTCCAGCAGCGCATGCGTCCCCACTACGATGTGCGCCAATCCCGCCGCCGCCAGCTTCTTGAGCTGCGTTTTCTCGCGGGCGCTCAATGATCCCGTCACCAGAATCGTAACGTAGTCGAGCTTCTGGAAGAGCCGTTTGAAATAGAAATAGTGCTGATTCGCAAGGATTTCGGTAGGCGCCAGAACCGTGACTTGGCAGCCGTTTTCGATCGCGATGATGGCCGCCTCCGCCGCCACCAAGGTTTTTCCGCTGCCCACGTCGCCTTGCAGCAGGCGGTACATGGGGTGCGGCTGCTCCATATCGTGCGCGATCTCCGCCAGCACGCGTTTCTGCGCTCGCGTGGGTTTAAACGGGAGCATTTCCTTGATGCGCTGGCGGACGCGATCCGTCAGCGCGAAGGCGATGCCCGGCTCCAGACGCGCCTTGGCCCGCTTCAGTTCCAAGCCGCACTCCAGCCAGAAGAATTCTTCGAAGATCAAACGGTATTGTCCCGGCGATCGAAAGGCGTTCAGCAACCGCAAGTCGGAATCCGGCGGCGGAAAATGCAGCGCTCGAATCGCGCTCCACCGGTCCTGCAGCTTTAGCGAGCGGCGAATGTGTTCGGGAATAGGATCTTCGTGGGACGGTGCAACGCTTTCCAGTATGCGATTGGTTAATGTCCGAAGCGTGCGCGTGGTGACCTTGCCCGCGGCCTCGTAGACCGGCACAATGCGGCCCGTGTGCAGGGATGCGTCGCCATCCTCGTCGGCGGTGAGAATCTCATACTCCGGATGCATCATGCCCAAGTTGCCGGAGTACGAATCGAACTCCACCTTTCCGAACAGCGCGACTTTCGTACCGGGAGTGAGGATATCCGCCAGGTATGCGCCATGAAACCATTTGCCCATCAGCACGGCGCGCGACGCGTCCGTAAACGCCGCTTGGAACAGCCCTAGATGGCGGCGTTGAAAGCCGGAAACCTTCGCGGACTTCACTTCCGCGAGCACCGTCGCCATTTCCCCAGGCGCCAGTTGATCGATGGTCTTGACGTTGCTGCGGTCCTCGTAGCGAAATGGTGCGTACGTGAGCAGGTCTTCTACCACGCGCAGCCCTTTGGCTTCCAGCATCGCGGCGCGCGCTGGGCCGACGCCTTTCAAATACATGAGTGGAGTGGAGAGATCCAAGATGCGGAGCGGTCTGGACTCTAGTGTACAATGCGGATTCATGCCCCACTTATTGGAAGGAAAAACCGCGCTCATCCTGGGCGTGGCGAATCGATGGAGCCTGGCTTACGCCATCGCGCAGGCGTTCCAACGCGAAGGCGCGCGCCTGTTATTGACGTATCAGGGCGAGCGTCTGAAGAAGTCAGTCGAGGAACTGGGCTCCACGCTCGGCGCAGCGCGCGTGTTCGAATGCGACGTCACGCGCGATGAGGACCTGGCAAAGCTTTCGGCCGAATTGGAATCCGAAGAACGCTTGGACGCCGTTGTCCACAGCATCGCCTTCGCGGCCGCCGAGGACTTGAGCCGTCCGTTCCTCGAAACCTCGCGCGACGGCTACCTGTTGGCGCACAACATCAGTGCGTACTCGCTGGTCGCCGTGGCCCGGGCGTGCGCACCTAAGATGGCCGCCAAGGAAACCCCCGGCGGCGCCATCATGACGCTCACCTACCTGGGATCCGAGCGAGTGATGCCGAACTACAACGTGATGGGCGCAGCCAAGGCCTCGCTCGAGGCTTCCGTGCGATACCTGGCGGGCGATCTTGGCCCGAGCAACATCAGGGTCAATGCGATCTCGGCCGGTCCGGTGAAGACCGCCGCCGCGCGCGGCGTGAAGGATTTTTCGAAGATGCTCGAAACGGTGGAAGCGCGCGCTCCCATGCGCCGTAACGTGACGCCGGCGGAAGTGGGCGATCTGGCGGTGTTCCTGGCTAGCGATCTGGGCCGCGGCGTGACGGGCGACGTGTTGTTCGTCGACGCCGGGTATCACATCGCTGGAATGTAGAGATTGCCGCGCGGCTCCGCTCGCTGGCGAGCACGGCTCGGTAGCCGTACTGTCGCGCCCATCGCGTGATGAGTGCCGTGATGCCTGCGCTGTTCCGTGAGAACCGCGCGTTGCCGAGCCGCGTCCGTCAGGGAGCGGTCCGCTCCTCACCGCGTCCGCGCCTGAATAATCGCCGACAACACGTCCGGCCTGCCGCTATCGCGTTCCAGGTGCGGGTAGCGCTCCCCGTCGCGGTAGTCGATGCGGTACGTCGCGGACTGCCCGCCATTCTGTGCCGCGATCTCGATCGGGCCGCTCGTGCCCTGCGTGCTCCGCACCGCCTCGCGCAGAGTACTGAGCGAGAAGCCTTGCCCATTCACCGATGTGATCTTCGCGCCCGGTGCAAGCCCCGCCTTGTGCGCTGCGCTTCCGATGAGCAGATCGTTCACCCACCCTTCGTTGTTGACCACCGCCCCGATGGATAGAGACAGATCCGCAACTTTGTTCTGTGTCTCTTCCGCCGTCCAAAAGGCGGAACGTTGGTCGCGATAAACCACGCGCCAGCCGCCGTCCTCAATGCCCGCCGACGGCGCACGATTCCGCACCGTTTCC
>CAMAUG010000272.1 GCA_945861255.1 Candidatus Sulfopaludibacter sp. SbA3 | reverse complement strand
ACCGCTCCCGTGACTATGGCCTGGACCGGCGGCCTGCTGGTGCTGCTGGGAATTTACTTCCTGTTCGTGCAGCGGCGCGTGGCGGCGCTGTAGGGATGTAGGCACCTTAGGCCCCACTAGGGTTGCGAAGTCATCCACACCTCGATTATTGTGGGAGGGCGTGTTGAACCACACGCCTGTTCTCTTCTATCTCTCCAATGGCAGGAAACGACAGTCTTCCCCGTCGAATTGCAAAGAAGCTCTACTACCAGGCGGTAGACGCCGCCTACAGTGGAAAGGGCCTGCCGATCGATCTCAACTCCGGCCATTATAGAGTCGACCCGCGCTACCGGTCGGGCTTCCGCGATCCCTACGAAGCCGACGTTGCCGACTTCCTCCGCGCACGCGCAAAACCTGGCGGCGTGTGTTTCGACGTGGGCGCTAATGTTGGAATCTACGTCCTTCAGTTTTCTACATGGATCGGGCAAGAAGGGCGCATCGTCGCATTTGAACCCAATCCTGAGAGCTTCGCGGCCCTTGCGATCCACGTCCGGCTCAACGATTTGGAGCGAAGAGTCACGCTGGTGAACGCGGCGGTGTCCGATGCGCCGGGTAAGCTGACCATGTATTGTTCGGATTTCGATGGACGCAGCCGGCTGGCCGCGCCCAACGAGTTGGTAAAGGACTTCGCGAAGGAAGTAGAAGTGCCGGTGGTTACCATAGACGACATCGCGGATTCCAGCGGCCTCACACCCGACATGGTTCTATTCGACGTGGAGGGTTTCGAGCACTTGGCATTGAAGGGGGCGCAGAGGTGCCTGGAACGCGGGCGAGGGCGCACGGTGATTGCCGTTGAGATGCATCCAACCATGTGGGACACATCGGGTACCAGCGCACCTGAATTCCGCGCGTGGATGGACGACTTTGGCGTGACTCCCGTGCGGATCACCGAAGAAAAAGACCCGTTCATGGATGGCGGCGTCGTACACCTAGCTTGGCGCTAGCCGCCACACCCTCTAAGCCGGCAGCATTGCAGGAGTTGGGTCCAGCCAAGCTCTTCGTTGTATCCTGGGACTTGGACCCACACCGCAACGAACGCGTCTCTGAATTGATTCGCGAAGAGCTGGAAGAAATGATCGGCTTTGAGCTTTCCGACCCACGCGTCGGCGGCGCCGCGGTCACTGAAGTCCATATTTCGCCTGATTATCGCCATGCTCACGTGCGGCTCTCTTTGCAGGGATCGCCCGAGGAACAAGCCGGCACCGTCAGCGCCTTGGAACACGCTAAACAGTTCTTAAGACACCAGTTAACGGCGAGACTGCGGCTCCATCATACCCCCGAATTACACTTTGAAGCGGACGTGGCCGCCCCGCTCGGCGCCAAAGCACCCCAGATTCTCAAGCGCATCCGGCGCGGACGCCCCAAAGACTGACCCGGGCAACCCAAAATCAGGCTAACCCGCTTAAACCTTAGGTTTTCAAGCATCCGTGTGCTAAGTTGTAAAAATGCGTGTGGCCCCCATGAATAGCCGCTTTCTTGATGCATGCCGGAGGCGGCCCACTGACGTCCGGCCGGTCTGGTTCATGCGGCAGGCGGGCCGGTATATGAAGCAGTACAGGGACCTCCGCGCCCACCACGGCATTCTGGAGATCTGCAAACGCCCGGACCTGGCTGCGGAAGTGACCCTACAGCCGGTGGAAGTGCTGGACGTCGATGCCGCCATCATCTTCGCGGATCTGCTGCTTCCGGTGGAGCCCATGGGCCTGAAACTGCGTTTCGCGGCGGGTGAAGGCCCGGTGATCGACAACCCGGTACGGACCTCCAGCGACGTGGATAGTTTATCGATTTCGAATACCGACGACCTCGGCTACGTCGGCGAAGCCATCCAGCACGTGGTGCGGGCGCTGGCCGGCCGCGTGCCGGTCATCGGTTTCACCGGCGCTCCGTTCACCATGGCGAGTTACATGATTGAGGGCGGGGCATCGCGAAATTTTCTCAAGACCAAGACGATGATGTACCGCGATGAGACGCTGTGGCGGCGCTTGATGGGCAAGCTGGTGGACGTGCTGGGCGCCTTCGGCGTGATGCAGGTGTCTGCGGGCGCGCGGATCATTCAGGTGTTCGATAGCTGGGTGGGCGCGCTGGGTCCGGACGATTACGTCCGCTACGTTGCGCCGTATTCGCGCGCGTTGATTGAACGCATCCGTTCCGCCGGCGTTCCCGTGATCCACTTCGGCACCGGCGCGTCGGGCTTCTTTCGCGAATTGCATGCCGCCGGCGGAGACGTGATGGGCGTCGACTGGCGTGTCAATATCGATCAAGCCTGGATGGATATCAGCTACCGTTCGGCGGTGCAGGGGAATCTGGACCCCGCGGTTCTCTTCGCTCCTCTGCCGGAGTTGCGCATGCGCGTGCATGAGCTGCTGAAGCGCACCGGCTCGCGGCCCGGGCACATCTTCAACCTCGGCCACGGAATTCTGCCGGAGACGCCGGTGGAGAACGTCAAAGCGTGCGTCGAGATCGTACGCGAATTCAAACTGTAGGGCCAGGTGCCAGGGGCCAGCGGCCATGTCGTTATCGTCGGCGGGGGCATCTCCGGCCTTTCCGCCGCCTATGATCTTGCTCGCGCCGGAGCATCCCATACCGTTTTTGAGAAGCGTTCCCGCCCCGGCGGCGTGATCGAAACCCGAGTGAACCAGGGCTGCGTTCTGGAATGCGGGCCGGACAGCTTCATCACCCAGAAACCGGAGGCTCTGGCGCTGATCAAAGAACTTGGTTTGGACGCCGGCGTCATCGGCTCCAATGACCGGGAACGCCGCACCTACATCTGGAAGCACGGCCGGCTGGTGCGGCTGCCGGAAGGCGTGATGATGATGGTGCCTACGCGCGCGATGCCCATCCTGAAGTCGCCGCTGTTGGGTTGGCGAACCAAAATCCGCATGGGCCTCGAATACTTCCGCCGGCCGGGAAGCCCGGGTGACCGCAGCGTCGCCGAATTCGTCACCGATCATTTTGGCCAGGAAACGCTCGACTACCTCGCCGAGCCGCTGCTCTCCGGTATTTACGGTGGCGACCCGGCGCGCCTCAGTGTCCAAAGCGTTCTGCCGCGCTTTCTTCAAATGGAAGAAAAATACGGCAGCCTGGTGCGCGCGGTACTGGCGGCGCGCGGCACGGCCGGCCCATCGGGGCCTCTGTTTCGAACGCTTCAAAGCGGTCTGGGTAAGCTGATTGACGCGTTGGCTTCGCGCGTGAAGATTGCCCAGAAGGAGGTAGAGGCCATCGAGCGGGTCGCCGGTGGAGGCTTCCGCGCGCGTGTCGCGGGCGATTGGATCCCGGCAAGCAACGTAATCCTGGCGGGCCCTGCCTGGAGTGCCGTGGATCTATTGCGATCCGTGGACGCTCCCTTGGTGGATCTGCTGGGCTCAGTGGAGTACAGTTCTTCGCTGACACTCTCGCTCATCTACCGCTCCGCCGAATTCGATGGCATGCACGCGGGTCACGGCTTTCTGGTTCCCAAGCAGGAGCGCGAACGGCTGGCAGCCTGCACATACGTCGGGGCCAAGTTCCTGGGGCGGATTCCCGATGACCGCATCGTGCTCAGGTGCTTCTTCGGTGGTGCCGGCGACGCCGCCATTCTTAATGAATCCGATGAAGCGTTGGTGGTAATCGCGCGCCAGGAACTGCGCCGCATGACGGGGCTGACTGCCGCCCCGGTGTCGTACGAAATCGCGCGCTGGCCGCGTTCGATGGCGCAGTACACCGTAGGCCACGCGAAGCGCGTCGAGGAAATCCGTGCACGCGCCGCTTCCATCCCCGGATTGCATCTGGCGGGCAACGCGTATGAGGGAATCGGCATTCCCGATTGCATCCGCACGGGCAGGGCGGCCGCGCGGAGGATTATCGGGGATTCTTAGTCGCGACGCTCACTGCTCACCTGCGCGAACAGCTCATCTCTTGATCGTGACGCGAACGTCGCGGGGACGAATATCGATTCGCTCGACGTTGGCTCCAAGATCGAACGGCTCATTGATGTGCGCTTCAGGGAACATGGGCCGGAGAAGAGTGCCGACCACGAAATCCAGCACGGATCCGGTAATCGCGGCGCCCCCGATTTCCGCGCGCGAAAGATGCACCGCTGCACGGCCCCCGCCGGATTCCAGACGCGCGCTCACCCGCATCAGGCGCTCGCCTTCGAAAAGTTTCGCGAACGCGGAGTTGTTCTCCACGCCATCAACGGCCCGGAGCTTTACGAAATCCACCAGCATGGCAACGGTGGCAGTTCCCATGCCCAGCGTGATGCGCGGTTCCCGCACGCCATTGATCTTCTCAGGCAAACGCTCGCGCGCCCACGCATTCAATTCCGCTGGCGTGAGTACAATCACCGATCCGGGCTTGGCACGGCCGGAGTCGATCAGATCGAATTGTTTCGACGCCCGCGCGGCCGCCGGATCGCGTGGCGGGGCAGCCGTGGCCAGGCAGATTGAAAGCAAGCACAACAAAGACCGGCACAACACCGGCTGTGCCGGTCCTTGCCATAAGCGCAAGCAACCGAATCCCGCCAAGGTCGCCTTCTTGCCCATGTGAATCACGCCGGCCGAAAATCCGAAGTGATTTTTCATCCCGCTATTTCGGGGCTTCAACGAGCTGCTTCTTCGCCGATGCTTCGATTTCCGAAAGCTGCTTTCTCACCAATTCCAAATTCCAGCCTGGGGGAGGGGCGCCGAGGAACGTCTTGATGGATGTCACGGAATCTCCAAAGTTCCCCAGCGATGCCTGGGCCAACCCTAGCACGTAATAGCTCGGCATGTTCTTCTTCGCGGGATCCAGGCGAATTGCTTCGCGCGCGCTCTTTTCCGCGGCAGCCGGATGCCCCAGTTGCAGATTCGCGAAGCCGCTCACGTAGTAAATGTCGGGGTATGTATACGGATCCAGCCGAAGGAGCTTGTCGCTAAAGTCCACAGCCTCCTGCCATCTGGATTCCCGTAATGCCAGCATCGATAGCCGCTGGTAAGGCGGAAGATACTTCGCATCCGCCGACAACGCTTGATCGTAAGCGCGCCGTGCCTCCGCGATGCGCTCGCGCCCTTCGAAGAGCTTGCCCATCTCGAGCCATGCTTCGGCGTAACGTGGATAGATCTCCGTGGCCTTTTCCAGGTTCGTCTGCGCTTCGTCGAGGTTGCGCTTCTTCCGCGCATCCATCGCTTTTTGATAAGCTTTCTTCGCGTCTTTGGGCGCAAGGTCGCTGGTGGCACTCACAAGCAGACCACCCGTTTTGGCATACGGCCGCAGCACGATCGTTCCTATTCTTGCGATGCCACCTCTCCAGAAACTACTCACGCGGTGACCTGGGGATGGGAGGCTGGAACAAGAGCGAATCCCAGGTGTGCTGCTTTTTTGTTGAGCAATGATATCTGCTGTTGGCGGTACTTGTCTTCGTAGTACTGCTGGCCCCGGTCGACGTATTCC
>CAMAUG010000271.1 GCA_945861255.1 Candidatus Sulfopaludibacter sp. SbA3 | reverse complement strand
GAAACTGGAAGACGTTGCAGACCCAAGACCTGGCCCGCGTCAGGTTGTGGTCACGGTCAAAGCTGCGGGCATCAATCCTGTCGACACCTATATCCGCGCCGGGACCTACGCGAAAAAGCCTGCGCTACCCTACACTCCGGGTTTCGATGCGGCCGGCATTGTGGAGTCGGTCGGACCGGAAGTCCGGCGCTTCAAGGCAGGCGATCGCGTATACGTTAGCGGCAATATCAGCGGAGCCTACGCGGAAAAGACTCTTTGCGCCGAAGAGAGTGTCTTCATTCTTCCGGAACGTCTGACTTTTGCCCAGGGCGCCGGCGTCTGGGTTCCCTACGCATCGGCGCATCATGCGCTATTCGATGTCGCCAGGGCTCGCCCAGGAGAAACATTGCTCGTACATGGCGCCAGCGGAGGAGTCGGCAGCGCTGCAGTGCAGACTGGCCTGGCACTGGGCATGCGTGTCATCGGAAGTGCGGGCACCGGCAAAGGCGTTCAGATGCTCGAAAGCCATGGAGCGTTGGCACTCAACCACCATGACGCCGACTTCGCCGAAAAGGTTGCCGCTGCAACCGAAGGGCGCGGCCCCGATGTGATTCTGGAAATGCTCGCCAACATCAATCTGGCAAAAGACTTCGGAATGATTGCCAGACGCGGCCGTATTGTGATCATTGGAAACAGAGGAACTATCGAAATCAACCCCCGTGATGCGATGGCAAAAGGCGCGGCCATCTTCGGGATGCTTCTTCTGAATACCACACCAGAAGAACAGTTCAGGATTGGCGCGGCGCTTGCTGCCGGCCTGAACAATGGAACGCTCAGTCCCATCGTCGGTAAAGAGTTCCCGCTGGGTGAAGCCGTACAGGCCCACGCAACGGTGCTGGCACCCGGCGCCCTTGGGAAAATCGCATTGATTCCGTGAACAAAAAGGAGAACAAGGAGAACAACGATGAATATGCTCGCGCAGTCTCTACTTCAGGAACTTGAATTTGAAACTCCCGCTACACGCAAAACACTGGAACGGGTACCCGAACAGTTTGATTGGGCTCCGCACGACAAGTCCATGAAGCTGGGCAAACTTGCTCAACACCTTGCCGAGATCCCGGACTGGGCCGTTAAGGCGATCACTTTGGACGAACTGGACCTGGCGCCACCGGGAGCCGCACCGTCAAAGCCACCGGTCTTTACGTCTACCGCTCAAATCCTTGCCGAATACGACAAGAACATCGCGGCAGCGAAAGCAGCCCTCGCAGCCACGAACGACGAACATTTAATGAAACCGTGGTCATTGAAGATGGGAGGGAAAACGCTTCTCACGATGCCGCGCATTGCCGTGGTGCGGAACTTCGTCCTGAACCACAACGTCCACCATCGGGCACAGATGGGAGTCTACCTCCGGCTGAACGATGTGCCGGTGCCTTCTGTCTACGGACCTTCAGCTGACGAAGGTCAGATGGGATAGAGCATCTGTTCAGAATCCGCCGGAGGGTAGCATCGAGATTCCGGTTTCGGAAGTGGAGTCCTTCGGCGGTCAGCTTTGCGGGTTCGACGCGCTGACTGGAATAACGTGGGCCGGGAGAGAACCCGGCCCAGTGTCTTTGTAAACTCCATGTTGGTTACCGCAGCCGGCCCGACACTATTGACGGGTCCTCGAGTGGAATCGCAGGATGCCGCAGGATCACACTCACATGGTCTTCCGGATCAATCCAGCTATGGTTTGATCTCACGGCCGCCCTGGCATTGCGGCAAGAAATAATTCCGGAATCCTCGCGGTTTTAGCGTCCTCGGTTGACGGCCTTTTTCAATTCGGCGCCAGCGGAAAACTTGGTAACTTTCTTGGCAGCGATTTTCAGGGGCGCGCCGGTCTGGGGATTACGTCCGGTGCGCGCTTTGCGAGAACTGACCGAAAAGGTTCCGAATCCGACAAGAGTGACTTTTCCACCCTTCTTCAACGACAGAGTGACTCCCTCGATTGCAGAGTTCAGTGCATTGCCAGCCTGGACCTTCGAAATCTTCGCATCCTTCGCGATCTTGTCAATCAACTCGCCCTTATTCATGTTCGCTTCCTTTCATCTTCACAACGGTTAGGGATTTCTTACGACTGCAACGCCGGACTCTACATTTCGCTCGCAAGCGTGTCAACACTGTTCTAGGCCGGAAAACTCGCCTCTGGAGCGTAGTTTGAAAAATGAAGAGATGAAGTGCTTGACAAATCTTTCACATGAGATGCCGGCCCCCATCGACATGAATCACTTCGCCGGTAATGTAGTCGTTCTCAATGAGAAACACCACGGCGTTTACGATATCCCGCGCGCTTCCCGCTCTCTTGAGCAGAGTTCGCTCGACGGCGAGGCGTTTCTGGTCTTCGGTGTAGTACTCCGGAAACAACACGGGGCCCGGGGCGACACCGTTCACCTGAATCGCGGGAGCCAGCGCTTTCGCCAATCCGCGGTTGATCGCGATCAACGCTGCCTTGGAAACACTGTAAGCAAAGTAACCGGGCCAGACAACTTCGCCCGCGACGTCAACCAGGTTCACAATCTTCCCGTGCCCCCGGCGGTTCATCAATGTCGCAGCATGCTGTGCAAGAAAGAAAGGCGCCCTGGCATTGGAGTTCATCTGAGCGTCCCATAGTTCCGGCGTGGACTCTCCGAACACAGCGTGACCGAAAACCGAAGCGTTGTTCACGAGAATGTCGAGGCCTCCCAACCGCTTTTCGAGATCCACAAACAATGCGGCCACGGCCGCCGCATCCGTTAACTCGGCCCGAAACACCTCCGCCTGAACGCCATTCTCTCGCGCAAGTCTTTGTGTCTCCTTCGCGCCTGCCTCATCAGACCGATAGTGGATCGCCACATGAGCGCCGCGTCGGGCCAGTTCGATCGCTGTTTCTCGCCCGATACGTTTGGAGGAACCCGTGATCAGTGCTACCTTCCCGCTTATGTCCATTGCAGAATTTTAGCCGCGGTTGACGCGGACGACACGGAATAAGGAGATATCCATGAAGGTTGGACAGAAAGCGCCGGACTTCAGCGCAAAGGACGATTCCGGCAAAACGGTGAAGCTCTCAGAGTTTAAAGGCACGAAGGTCGTGCTCTATTTCTATCCCAAAGACGACACGCCGGGATGTACGAAAGAGGCCTGCAATTTCCGCGACGGTATCGCCACGATCAGGAAACTCGGGGCGGTTGTTCTGGGTGTGAGCGCAGACTCCGTCGAGTCTCACCAGAAATTCAAAAAGAAGTTCGATCTTAATTTCCCCCTGCTCGCGGATACGGACCGCGAAATCATCGAAGCGTACGATGTCTGGAAAGAGAAATCCATGTACGGCAGGAAGTATATGGGGATCGAACGAACGACTTTCATCATCGGAAAAGACGGAAAGATCACGCACACCTTCCCGAAGGTGAAAGTAGCGAAGCACGCCGATGAAGTGCTCGAAGCGCTGAAGGGTTAGCGCCTGTGCATGGCGGCTAAGGCCGCGTTCCACCGATTCCGACAGGGGAAGCGCCAAAGCTGCCGCCGCCGAAAGCACCGCCGCCGTTTCCTCCGGTCGGAGTGGCGCCGTTAGGACCATTGCCGCCCCGTTGGCCACCGCCGCCGCCAAACGGATTTCCACCACCGAAGCCGCCAACGCCGGCTCCTGTGCCGCTCCCAAGGCCGGTGCCAGGCTGCGCGCCATTGCCGTTGGGAGGTCGTTGCCCGTTCGCCCCTCCCGCTGGCCCGGCTGCGCCAGGGGCGCCGCTGTTCGCTCCAGTCTGCTCGAGCGGGGTGATGAACTCCCACTCGTTGTACTTTTCCTTGGTGTTGTAAACCATCACGGCCGTGCCGGTGCTGTCTGAACCTACGCCGGCAATACCCGGAGAGACTTGAGCAGTCGCGCCACCCCCCGTGAACGCGTTGTTTCCGATCGCGGAATTTGCTCCGGGTCCGCCAACGGCACCTGCGCCTCCACCTGGCCTGCTCGGATTGCCAGCGTTCTGCTGACCACTGCCGGCGCCGCTCCCTATCCCCAAAGGGCTGCCACCGATGCCAAGGGCGCCACCGCCTGTTCCAACTCCCGATCCAACGCCGCTTCCAACCCCCTGGGCGCGGCTATTGGAGTTGTTCTGCCCGCCGCCACTCGCGAATGGACTGCTTACGCCGTTGATTCCAGAACCGGTGCCTGAACTCATCCCTCCGCCAAGTCCGCCGATGCTGCCGATACTGTTGGTATTGGCGGAGACGCCGGCCGGACCATTTCCTCCGCTATTCTGACCACCGCCCACGGGGGGAACAGAACCAGCCGTTGCGCCTATGCTACCCGGCACAGCACCACCACTCTGGCCATTCTGAGTGGACACCGGAAGGGACAACATCGTCACGGAACCGGTGAGGGTTCCGTCGGCGTTCACATTGATAAAACGAAAATCCTCGCCGCTGATCGGATCCTTGTATTGCTTCCGTAGAAACCGGTACCCATCGCGAGCGATAAGATCATCGATGGCCGCGGGATACGCCTGATACTTTCGCTGGTATTTCCGGATCGCCCGAACGTATTCCTCACCGCGGAAAATGAGTTCTTTTTCCTGTTCACGCTTCGACTGCATGACGCGAAGAGGAACCATGACGGCCGTTGTGATGGCAGCGGCAGTCAGCAGACAGATAAGGCCTGCAAGCGTGAATCCCGCATCGCCTCGCGCCCGCTTCATTGGGCTGGAGTCTTCGGGAAAGTTCTGCGCTGCTTAAGCTGCACGTCTTCGATCTCAATCGAGTTTTCAGTGATCTGCCGTACGCAGTATTGACCCATCAGGCATTCTCCCACGGTTACCTGGTAGGAGTTGGTTCCATCGGTGAGCGAAGCCATGATTCTTCCCGTTTTCGGAGGGCCCACAATAGACAAACCATCGTACTTGAACGTCTTCATTACAGGAGGCGTAGGCGGAGGCGGAACAAAAATCGGGGAACTCGAGTTGGTTGTCGGCGGCACCGGCAATGGCCTGGACGGCGGCGCGGCAACAGGAGGGAGAGGCTTCTGCCGGTACTGGAAGATGTTCTTCCGACCGACATCCGCTCCCGCATCCGCAGACTTGATCAATTCGCTGTGGATCGTTGGATCCTTAATCTGCTTTGCGGCCCTGGTCTTGATCGGTTTCTTCGTCGCATCGGCCGACGACGTTGCCACGCCTGTTCGATAGACCAGAAACCACGTCAACCCCGCAATTACGAGCAGGCCAACCAGGAATTGCGCCTTCTTCTTATCTGCGGCTGTCATTGGTAAAAGAAAGTCTCCAGTGTCAAAGAGAGTGAAACCGCCCCGCTGGCAGCGGCAGGATTGGCGAATGGTGCAGGCCGCCCCGGTTCCGGTAACGTCGTCCGCTCCAGATTGATCGCCGTGATCAGGAAAAATGTGTCCGAATTCTCCAGTTCACGGATGAAATTGACGACGTTAGTGTAGTTGCCTTCAACCGGTACGGTAATCGCCAGCGAGTTTAGTCCGGCCTTCGTCTCCGGATCGAGGTTGTACCGGATC
>CAMAUG010000270.1 GCA_945861255.1 Candidatus Sulfopaludibacter sp. SbA3 | reverse complement strand
ACCAGCGCGGAAGTTCTGGAAAAGATTCGTACCGAAGCGGATTACTTTGAGCGAAATGCCGAGCGCATGCGCTACCCGAAATTCCGCCGTCAGCACCTGTTCGTCGGCTCGGGTGTCATCGAGGCCGGCTGCAAGACCGTAATCGGTTCACGTCTCAAACAATCCGGCATGTTCTGGACCGTCCGTGGCGCCAACGCCATCATCGCCCTGCGATGTTGTCATCTCAACGGTCGCTTCGAGGATTACTGGGAGTCCCGGCGTGCGGCCTGATTCCACTTCTATGTCGCCCACCCTTGCTTTCAGCTCCACCGGCTTACCGTGCGGAGTATGGCGATAGGCGTCCGCCCACGCGTCCTTGCGCGCGGCAAGCTCCGCTGTACTGGTGAGCGACTTCGCGGTGACCAAGCGTTCCAGCGCGGCCAGCCAGTGCTCGTAGTAGCGCGAGCCGTTGTCGGGTTCCCCCCGGTCCGCCGCAGCTTTCAATTCCCCCGCGAGCGCCGCGGCCCATTCTTTCCACGTGAAGTAACCCTCGCCGGAAAGCCTCACCGCCAGGGCAAATGCCTGCGCCTGCCACGGCTCGGCAAACACCGGACCGCCTTCGTCGCGCGGTAAGGACGGCAGGGCCGCGAAACTCTCTGCCGGGAAATCAGGCCTGCTCTCAGATGTGCTCAAGGTAGCTCTCCCACATATCGATGTACACGGAATCGCGCGGCGAAGCGTCGGCGCCCCACAACTCGCGCGCCGTGAATCGCGCCGAGTAGAGAGGCTGAGGCTGTTCTCCCCGAAAATGGGCGTTCGTATCCGGGAATACAAAGACACCATGGCAACGGGCGACGGTACCCGTTTTTCCGCGCGCGTAGCACGGCAGCCGAGTGTGGCCCAGCGGATTCATGTTCCGCGCCCGCACCTGTTGTCCGGCTTGGAAGAGCTGCTTCCCACCGGCCTGGGCTCTCCTGAAATTTCCGCGTGCCAGTGCCGCCGGGACACCGGCAAGAGTCAGCGCTGGAACGGCCTTCACCGAATCCGCATCCGGTGTTCCCGTCTGCATCTCCCGGTGCGTCACCAATCCGTGCTGGACCAACAATTCAATGTTCCGCGCCAGCCACTTTTCGTAATAGCTCATGCGCAGATAATCCGCCGGCGGAAGGAGTTC
This sequence comes from Candidatus Sulfopaludibacter sp. SbA3, assembly GCA_945861255.1. Lineage (GTDB taxonomy): Bacteria > Acidobacteriota > Terriglobia > Bryobacterales > Bryobacteraceae > Palsa-187. Next base: position 4,386 of record CAMAUG010000270.1, on the reverse strand, counting down.
GATCTGGTGGCGGCCCGCGTCGATGTTCCACTTGCGCCACGCGCCAAGCGCCCGGTTGATGGCGTACACGCGGCCCTCCCATTCTGCGTGAAACACCGGCTCGTTCCGTTCGTACTCGATGGGTCCCATGCCGTGCATGCCGCCCATGTCATGCACACCGTTCATGCCGCGCCTCCGGCGGCCACCTTCGCCACCCCAATCATGGAATCGCGCGTCACCAGCGCCGCCAGTTCTTCTTCACCCAGCGCCTCGGTGCCCGCGGGACGTTCCGGCAAAACCAGATAGCGAATCTCAGCCGTGCTGTCCCACACGCGCACTTCCGTGTCTTCGGGAACCTCCACGCCAAATTCGCGCAGCACGCCGCGTGGCTCGATCACCGCGCGCGAGCGGTACGGCGCCGATTTGTACCACACCGGCGGCAGCCCCAGCACAGGCCACGGATAGCAGGAACAGAGCGTGCACACCACCATGTTGTGAACCAGGGGCGTGTTCTCCACCACCACCATGTGCTCGCCCTGCGTGCCTTCGAAGCCAAGCTCCGCGATGGCCGCTCCGCCATCGGCCAACAGACGCTCCTTGAAGGCCGGGTCCACCCACGCACGCGCCACCACGCGCGCTCCGTTCCTTGGGCCAATCTTGTTTTCATACGCATCCACCAACGCATCGAGCGCTCTTGGGTCGACCAGGCCTTTTTCCACCAACAGTGATTCCAATGCTTTGGTGCGCAGCGCCGGGTCCGATGGGACCACCTGGTGGTCGTGCGCGTGTCCGTGTCCGTGATCTTGCATTTCCGCGTCTCCTGCCGCCTCAGCGCACTATTATACAATCCCGAATAATGGCCAATATTTCTGCGGAAGTTTCATCGGTCTGATGTCGCGCCCGCAGAACACATGCTTCGTGAAACCGGAAGCCAGTTTGCGCTGGCTGGCTGCTTCCGCCATTTCGTAATCGAAACGGATGAAGCGAGGCGACACTTCACCTAGCGTGGTGCGTATGACCACCTCTTCGTCGTAACGCGCCGGCGCCGAGTAGCGGCAGTTCGCCTCGGCCACCACCAGCATGACGCCGTCGTCGATTTCCATGTCACGATAGCGGATGCCCGCCGAACGGCAAAATTCGACGCGCCCTATCTCCATCCAGACTAGGTAATTGGCGTAATACACGACTCCCATTTGGTCGGTTTCGGCATAGCGGACGCGCAGGTGACTCTCCACAGGCTGCATGCAGGCCTGATTATAGCGAAACAGCCTATCGGCCCAAGCGCTTGAGCCGACAAGTACACCAGGAGACGACAATTATGACGAATGAACGCAAACAAACTTCGATCGCGTCCAAGATCCTTTGGATCGTCGGAAGTTTCTCTTTGCCGATCGCGGTACTGGTGTACCTGCTGGTTGGGAGCATCAACGAGAGCATTCAATTTGGCCAAAAGGAACTGGAAGGCGCCAAGTATTTGCGTCCGTTGGCCGCCGTGCAGAAGCACGTGCAGGATTACTGGTTGAGCGATGCGGCCTGTCACGGTCAAGCAGCCTGCCAGGCGCAAAGCGAATTTGCCAGGAAGGCGGTCCTCAATGATCTAGACGAACTAGACGCAGCGGATCGCAAGTACGGTGTGTCGCTGCAGTTCACCGCGGAGGGTCTGGCCAAACGCGGACGCGAGGGCATGCGCCCGGAGAATCTGCGCGAGGCATGGCTTAAATTCGTGGCCCTGCCGGTCAGCGATCCCCACCGCCCCGCGTCGTTCGCCAAAGTGGTGGCCATGGCGCGAACCATGATCACGCATGCCGGTGACAGCTCGAATCTGATCCTGGATCCGGATCTGGACACGTACTACATGATGGACGCGGTTCTGTTGGCTCTGCCCTCGATGCAAGACCGCGTTAGCCAGGTGACAGTGGCCGCGGCGCACGCCGGTTCCGATACGTCTGAGCGCTTCAACGTTGCCGTGGACGCCGCACTGATGAAACAAGCCGACTTCGACCGGACCGTCCTTAGCGTCGAAACCGCTCTCAACGAAGACGCGCAGTTCTATGGCGTCTCGGCGGGTATGAGTGAACGTGTGAAGCCGGTGCTCCGGCGGTTCATCACCAGCAACACCAACTTCACGTCGTTGGTGAACAAGGCATCCGTGGAAGGCGTCGCGGTCGCGCCAGCCGCGATACGAGCCGCGGGCGAACAGGCCCGTCAAACGCTGGATCAACTTTGGAATACCGGAATGGCGGAACTGGAAATCATGTTGTGGAACCGCATCTCCACCATGCAGGGGCGGCGGACCAGAGCCCTGTTGATCTCGTTACTGGCCCTGCTGGCCGCTTGCGGACTCGCCTTCTACTTGAGCCGCACCATTACATCGCCTCTTGAACTTCTGGTGCGTTCTCTGGGTCCTGGCGCCACTCTTCTGGCCGGTTGCGTGGAGCGCGTCTCGGAGGTGACCACGGCAAAAGACGTGACCGCCGAGGAAGCCGAGATCATCTGCGGCGAACTTAATGCGCACGCCGACGAGATGCGGAAAGCCGTTCTTGCACTGGCGTACCATGTCCGGGGCGCGGAAGCCGCCGAACTCGCGGATGCAGTCGCCGGAGTGGGCAGGAGCTAAGAGATTCGTCATGCCATCAACAGCCTATAACAGCTTGGTAAATCTCGTCGCCCGCTTCATCGAACCTGTGAAGGCCGCCGATATCGTCAGCCGGCAGGTGGCGGGAAAGCACTTGACCATGGACGCGCTCACAACTGCGGATCTCGCGACGGTACACATCAGCATCAAGACGGCCGCCGGACTCTACATCCCAGACGCCGAGGCGAAAGCTAAGATGATCGAAGCGCTCAAGACTCTCTGCGCGACCTGAGACATCGCCGCTCTTTTCACCGGCACTCCGGCGGCGCTCCGTGCGCCGCCGGTCTCGTTTTCCGCCAAATTTCGGCACTCCCACTGCCTGACGGTCCGCGCCTTGCGGCGGCGCATAGCCCGGGCCATAGTGAACAAAGTCGAAACCGAACCTGCCAGGAATCAGTCTGTTACTATGCAATCAGTGAGAATCCGTGTCTTGTTTTTCGGTCTGATTCGCGATGTGGTCGGCGCGCGCGAGGACTCCCTCGACGTGCCCGAGGGAAGCCGCCTGGAATCCGTTTTCGATCATTACGCCGAGCGATTTCCGCGCTTGCGGGAGATGGCCTCCAGCACCGTGCTGGCGCTCAACCAGCAATTCTCCACGCCCGCCGCGCCGCTTGCCGAGGGCGATGAAGTGGCGCTGTTACCGCCGGTCAGCGGAGGGTCGGGGGCATATACCTCGCGCATTGACGACCCAGCCGGGCATTTCTTCGCCATCACACGGGAACCCATCGACGGCACGGCTATCGCACGCCAGCTGCTGCGCGGCGAAGACGGCGCATTCGTTAACTTCGAGGGCGTCGCGCGCAACAACACCAAGGGCCGCGCCACGCGGTTTCTGGAATACGAATGCTATGAGCCGATGGCGATCAAAATGATGGCGGAGATCGGGCTCGAAATCGCCCGCAACCACGCCATCGGCCGCATCGCAATGGTGCACAGGCTGGGTCGTCTGGAAATCAGCGAGACCAGCGTCGCCGTCATCGTCACCTCGCCGCATCGCAAACCCGCGTTCGACGCGGCGTTCGAAGGCATCAACCGTTTGAAGAAGGTGGTCCCCGTTTGGAAGAAAGAATACTTCGTGGATGGCGAAGTGTGGGTGGACGGCGAATGGGACGACCAGGTGGTTAAGGCCCACTCATGAAACGTGTGATCGCGCTCACCGGCTGGATCGCACTGGCCGGATTGATCGCGCCCGGCGCGTTGAGCGCCCAGGAACCCGTATTCAACCTGGACGTCCGCCTGGTGCGCATGATGGTCACGGTGAAGAATCCCGCGGGCGACCTGATCGGCGGCTTGGACAAGAGCGATTTTCGTGTCACCGATTCGGGCGTGCCGCAGGAGATCGCGGTTTTCGAACGCCTAACGGCGCAGCCCCTTTCAGTGACCCTGCTCATCGATACCAGCGCGTCCACGGCCAAAGACATCAAGTATGAGATTGCCTCCCTTCAAAAGTTCTTGAAGGCTCTGATTGATGAAGGCAACCCGGCGGATGCCGCATCGCTCTACGCCTTCAACTGGCAGGTGACGCTGTTGAATACGTTCACGCGCCGAATGGCGCGAATAGAAGAGAGTCTGACTCAGCTCAAGCCGGAGGGCGGTACCTCGCTTTACGACGCCGTCTACCTTTCGACGGGTGAGCTACGCGAACGCGAGGGACGCCACGTATTGATCACGGTCGGCGACGGCGGAGACACCACCAGCTCCAAGAAGTTCCGCGACGCGGTCGAGGCGGCCCAGCGTGCCGACGCCGCCGTCTATAACGTGATCGTGGTTCC
>CAMAUG010000269.1 GCA_945861255.1 Candidatus Sulfopaludibacter sp. SbA3 | reverse complement strand
AAGACTACATTCTGCACATGCAGCATCACCTGGACCATATTCTGCGGCGCGAGAAGATCACCCAGTATCCGGGCGCGGCGCTAGGCGTGTAGGGCGGCTAGCCGCGGGCGCGTTTGACCCCCAAGCCGCCGCTGCGATATCCTGAGAGTTCCCATGGCAAACACAGTTACCGCGCAGAAGCGCGTACGCATTACCGAGCACCGGACGGCGGTCAATCAGACACGCAAGACCCGTCTGCGCCACGGCATCCGCAAAATGCGGCGGCTGCTGGAATCGAAGGACTCCAAAGGCGCCACGGCGCTTGTACCCTCCACGTTTTCCCTGATCGACCGCGCCGCGAAGTGGGGCATCATCAAGAAGAACACAGCGGCCCGCTACAAAAGCCGGTTGACGATCCGTTTGCGCAAGCTGGCGGCTTAAAGCGGCGACCCGCTCCCGGTAGTGGATCAGGTGCAGGTGCACGCGACCACCGGCAGGGCTGCGGCCAAGGTCCGGAGAATCGGCGCCAGACCCATTTCGGTTTGATCGATTCCTCCGCCGCGGGCTCATTCAAGTCGGCGATCCAGCCGAACGATCGCGTGATGGTTTCCTTGGATTCCGATCACAGCGCGGAGCACGTTTTCCGGGAACTGCAACGGTATGCCCCACTTGTCTCGAAGGGCTGCTATCTGGTCGTCGAAGATACTAACATCAATGGCCATCCGGTGTATTCGAGTTTCGGGCCCGGACCCAAGGAAGCACTCGAGAAGTTCAAGCTCACCGTTGCCCCCAGCGGCTTCCTCCGCCGAGTTCGCTAGGACACCGCCGCTGCCGTTTCGCTATCCTGCGGCTATGGAGATCCGCCATTCGGTTTGCGCGCTGGACTGTCCGGACGCCTGCTCCGTCCTGGTACACGTCGAAGACGGCCGCGCCGTCAAACTTCGGGGGAATCCCGCTCATCCGGTGACACGCGGGTTTCTGTGCGGCAAAGTGGCACAGTACCTGGAGCGCCAGTATTCGCCGGAGCGCCTGCTGTATCCGCAAAAACGTACCGGCGCGAAGGGTGAAGGGCGATTTGAGCGAATCTCCTGGGACGAAGCGCTGGACACCATCGCGCGGCGTCTGGATGAAACCGCGCGCGCCCACGGTCCGGAATCCATTCTGCCGTACAGCTACGCGGGCACCATGGGCCTGCTCAACGGCGCCGGCATGGATCGCCGCTTCTTCCACCGGCTGGGTGCGTCCCGGCTGGACCGGACCATTTGCTCGGCCGCGGGAGCCGCCGCGTTGGCCGCGACGCTCGGCCAGCGCCTGGGAACCGAGCCGGAGCAATTCAAGCACTCCAAGCTCATCGTCGCGTGGGGCGCGAATATTCACGGGACCAATGTTCATTTATGGCCGTTCATAGTGGAGGCGCGGCGCAACGGAGCCAAGCTGTGGGTGATCGATCCTCTGCGGACCCGCACGGCCGCATTGGCGGACCGGCACCTGGCCATCTACCCCGGCAGCGACCTGGCGCTTGCACTGGGTTTGATCCACGTGATCCTCAATGAAAAGCTGCATGACGCCGACTACGTGGCCCGCTTCACGCACGGCTTCGACGCGCTGGCGGATCTGGCGCGCGCTTATCCACCGGAGCGAGTGGCCACGCTCACCGGCATCGACGCCCCCGACGTGGTGCAACTCGCGCGGGCTTACGCCACGACGCGGCCGGCGGTGATTCGCTTGAATTACGGCATCCAGCGCGGCGAACGCGGCGGCGCGGCGATTCGAGCCATCACGGCGCTCCCCGCGCTTACCGGCTCGTGGAAGGAAATCGGCGGCGGGCTGCAGCTCTCCACTTCACAAGCGTTCGAGCTGAATCGCGCGGCGCTGGAGATGCCGGAGCTGCAACAGCGGTCGGCGCTGGGCCGGCCCGCGCGCATCGTGAATATGACGGAACTAGGCAAGGCACTCACTGAGCTCGACTCACCTTGCGTTCATGCCTTGGTCGTGTACAATTCCAACCCCGCCGCCATCGCCCCGCATCAGAACAAAGTGCTGCGAGGAATGCGGCGCAACGATCTGTTCACGGTGGTGCTGGAGCAATTTCAGACCGATACGGCCGATTACGCCGATATCCTGCTGCCCTCCACCACGTTCCTGGAACACAGCGACCTGTACTTCGCGTACGGCCATTATTACCTGCAGCTGGCCAGACCGGCGCTGACTCCGCCGGGCGAGGCGCGCTCCAACGTGGATGTGTTCCGCGCGCTGGCCGAACGCATGGGTTTCGAGGACGCCTGCTTCAAAGACACCGAAGACGGCATGATGCGGGCCCTGCTGGGATCCGGGCATCGCTTTCTGGACGGCATCACGCTGGAGCGGCTGGACCGGGAGCACTCCATCCGGCTCAGCGTCTCTCCGGTGGACACGCCGTTCCTGCCCTTTGCCGAAGGCGCCTTCGGGACGCCATCGGGCAAGTGTGAGTTCGGCGCGGAGACGTTGGAGTACGTGCCTCCCGTGGAATCCCGCCTGGGTGATGCGGACCTCCGCCGCCGTTTCCCGATCGAGTTGATTTCGTCGAAGAACGACGACAGCATGAACTCCACGTTCGGTCACCGCGGCAGCGTGGACGGGCAGACCTCCCTGCTCTACCTGCACACCTCCGACGCCGGGCCGCGCGGAATTCAGACAGGCGATCGCGTGCGTGTCTTTAACGATCGCGGCAGCCTGATGCTTCGCGCGGAGGTCAATGGAGGCGTGCGCCCCGGTGTGGCTCGATCTCCTTCGGTGCGATGGAACAAGCGCGCGCAGGACCGGAGGAACGTCAATGTACTCACGTCGGACGGCTTGACCGACATCGGCGGAGGTCCCGTGTTTTACAGCTGCCTGGTGGAAGTGGAGCGCTGCGGCGATTGAAGCGCGGCGCGCCCGCCCGTCCTTATTCCTTCTCCAATTTGAAATTGATGATCGCTTCCTTGCGCGTATCGAAAATAGTCAGGTTGCGCGGTCCGGCCGTCGACTCGTGATGCTTGACGGTCAACTGGTAGTCCGTATCCATTTTCACATTGAAGAAACGGTAGGATCCGTCGTTTTGGGTGATGAACGATCGCACTTGCAGCGTGCGCATGTCCTTCAATTGCACCACGGCGCCAGAGGCAGGGTTATTGGCGGCGTCCACGACCAAACCTTGCACGGAGCGTAAGTTTGCCTCCGCCCGTTTTTCGGCGCGGCTCTGCGCCTGGACCGGGACAATGGTTGTCAGCAGCAGGCATGTCATCGCGAAGATACCCGGGCCTGTCACGGTTCTGTTCATCATACACTCCTTGTCATTCCGCTAAACAGGGCTTGGCGGATCACCATAACTCCACCGATTCACCAGCGCCGGACCGTCATTTCTTGGATTCCGCCTCCAGCGTAATCGTTACATCCACCCGTCCTTCGCCCGGCACATCCGCAGACACCGTGGCGGTCCGGAACCCTTTTCGGCTGGCCGTCACCAGATAGGTTCGCGGCTCCGGAGAAACGCGAAATGTGAATTCGCCCCGGAAACTAGTCTTTGCGTCCTGGCGGGCGTCCTGGAAGCCTTTCCCTTCGAGCTTCACTTGCACGCCTGGAAAGGAGAGGCCGTTTTCCTGAAACACCGTGCCTGCGATCAACGCGTAGGGCTGCCCCTTACGCTGCGCCGCTCGCGCGCAGCCGGCAAAGCCGAGCGTGGCCAGCGCAGTCCGCCGTGTCATGATATTTTCGCCGCCGGCGCTACTTCCACTCGTCGTCTTCTTCCTCCTCGTCGTCCTCTTCGTCCTCGTCATCGTCCAGCTCGTCTTCGTCGTCTTCCTCATCGTCGCTGTCGCTCTCGGGCACCAGCTCCAACGGGCTGGTCCCATTGACGTTCAGATTCGCGCCGCACTCCTCGCAGATCAGCGAATCCCCCGCATCCAATTCATCCTCGTCCACATCGATCGCCGCATCGCATAGTGGGCAGTTAACCATCCGTCTTCTCCTTGGATCGCGTACCCTGCAGGGTACGCCCAGAACTAATATTTACCATGACGGGGTGCGTTCATGGCCAGGCCGCCTGGTTGAGAACAATGCCAATGGAGCACCTACCGTTCACGCAGGTTGCGGAATCCCCGCAGCTCGCTCCAGATCCGCGGGAGACAACGTGACTAGATTCTTTTCTAAATCCTCGCCCGAGGCGATCATATGCTGCAAATGCCGCGCGCCCAACTTCATACACCACGGATCGGTAAGCGGGTGGCCCGTGCGCCCGGACAGCTCCAGCAGACTGGCGTGCGGCAGCGCAATGACCTTCTCGTGGCGATCCTCAATGCCCAGTGGACCAGCTGTCCACACCGAGAATTTGACATCCACCGTGTCGGCGTGGCGAATGGAAATCGCGGTTTGCAGCCAACGAAATTCGGCTTGCCACATACGCCCGAACGGATCGGGGCCTGAAGAGAAGCGCCGGAAGTTTTCAGCCATCTCTTCTAGCCTAGTTGAGCGCGGCTTCCGCGCGCAACGCCGTTACGCCCACGACGCGCCCCGCGGCGTAGCATGCGTATTCTCCAATGGCCGGAACGTGCGGCTTGGTGAGCGGCTGTCAGCGAGCTGGAATGCCCGCGTAACGACAAGAGGACGAATCAAGTCCTTGGATTATGAATGGTGAGCGCGGTAGGAATCGAACCTACAACCTACTGATTAAGAGGGACGTTTTCCACAGGCTCATGTTTACTAAGTTGTCTCATTGCAATGACTTACAAAAGTGGTCCGCGAGGCAAAAGACCCCTAAAACACATGATTCCAGAGAGATTGTTACCACTTTTGCTACCACACTTTTTGCCTTAATCATGCGGTTCTCAAGGAATCAAGGCTAAGAAAAGCTCTGTGTGGTAGCAAGCTGTGGTAGCAACACGGCTCCGACCGTCAACCACAGGAGCCTGGACGACCTCACCTGAACTTCAAAGCGCGGAGAAGATAGTCCATCTTTTCGTAAGCGTCCCGCATGAGCGAAGCTCGCTCTTCGGATTCCTGGACGTCTTCGAAATCGGCGACGAACTTCGGCCCCACATGTGTTACGGTCGCGAACTTGTCCGCGATTTTTCGCAGACCCTCCTGAACCAGGCCGTGGTTAACATGCGGTCTGATCTGGGCAACCAGCGCATCCAGCCCGCCCGGATAGTTGGTCAGGGTGAAGTAGATGTCCCAGGCGTCCTTTTCTTTCAGCCGGTCATGCAGCGCCATTCCCTTCATTACAAGGAAGGCGATCACGGAGGAAACACGCACCATTGCCTGATCCGCGCCGCCTCCAGGCAGTTCGCCGCGAATTTCCGTTTCTACGAACAAGTCGAACGCAAGATCACAGCCACGAGCCTTACGCGCACGGCCTTCCTGGACTCGCTGAGTCCGGTGGGCTTTGCCGGTCCCCGCGTATTCACCCGCGAGGAAGTCGACCTGCACTTTGATCGAATTCCCGCCGACATGGACGGTCCGATGAAAGATGAAGGGCTGGCGGGGATCTTGTTCGTAGCCACGTTCGAGGAGAAGCTTCTGAATTGTTGCGTACCCGGCGTCTTGCAGGTTGCGATGGTTGAACGCGAGATCCACGTCGACGCTGCCC
>CAMAUG010000268.1 GCA_945861255.1 Candidatus Sulfopaludibacter sp. SbA3 | reverse complement strand
AGGGCAGCACCAGTGCGCCTTTTTCCGATGGCGGCGTGTAAGGGCCACGGTTGCGACCCCCGTCTTCCTTCAAGAACAACTCCCTGCATGCAGCTTCATGCTCGGGAGTAACCTTCGCGATGTCGTCCATCGTGAAGCTGATACGTCCGAATGGCGGGGGCTTTACCGGAAATGGCTGCGTCGGCGAGTAGTATTCACCGGGCATGTCCCCTTTAGGTACGGGACGTTCTTCTACCCCATGGATCGGCTTGCCCGTCACACGATCAAAGATGAAAAGCATCTGGATTTTCGTCATGAATCCGACGGCCGGAATCTTCTTGCCGTCCTTCACAACGTCAAACAAAATCGGCGGGATCGGCATGTCGTAGTCCCACAGATCGTGATGAACCGCCTGAAAATGCCACAGCCTCTTGCCCGTCATTGCATCCACTGCTACGATGGAATCAGAGAACAGATTATCCCCAGGCCGGTCCATTCCGTAGAAATCGTTGATGGCGGAACCCAGCGGCATATAGAGGATGCCGCGCTTGTCGTCGACAGTGAAAAAACTCCAGACGTTGACGCCTGATACGTTCTTCCAGGAATCCCCCTGCCAGGTTTCATTGCCCACTTCACCCGGGCGCGGCACCGTGCGAAATGTCCACACCAGCTTGCCGGTACGCAAGTCCCAGGCGCGCACATCGCCTGCGGGGCCTTTCGAACCCACCTCGTCCGGATTATGGGTGCCCGTAAACACCAGGTGTTTGTACACTGCAACGCCGGAAGAAATCCCATAGTGCATGTTCGGGAAACCGTTCATCACTTCGGGAGTCTTCAGGTTGACGACACCCTCGTTGCCAAAACCGGGATTCGGTTTGCCGGTTTTCGCATTGAGCGAAATCAGCTCGCCTTCCTCGGTGCCGAACACGATCTGCGGCGACGTCTGCTTGTCACCGCCCCAATATGCCAGGCCACGCATCGAGCCCAGGCCATTGAAGTGGGTACGGTGCTCGGGCGAGTCATAGTCTCCCTTAGCCGTGTGCTCCCAGAGCACTTTTCCGGTCTCCGGCTCCAGCGCCACCACCCGGTAGAACGGAAATGACAAGTACAGGACTCCGCCAACCATAAGCGGAGTCGACTGAGACGGCCGGAAGGGCTGGCCTTCCTTCTTCATGGAATACTGCCAGGCGGGAACCAGCTTCGATACGTTGCCTGCATTGATTTGCTTGAGCGGCGAATGGCGTTGGTTTCCCGCGTCGCGCCCCCAGGCCGGCCAGTCATTTTGCGCGTACAGCGCCGGCAGGGCAATGCTCGCAACAAGCACCAACCATTGAATTCGCATATTGATTTGTGGGGATAAGAACTATTTGGTTCCGCTCTTTGCGGCGGCGGCTCTTTCATCGGCACGGGCTCCGGAGAGAATGAGGGGCATCGAATAGTTGCCCTCATGGCACGCATATTCGTACACGGGATCCTTGCTCAGAGTCATGGGGAGCTCTCCGGAATAAGGCGCCGTATACAAATCCGGCGCATCCACGGTGAATTGATACAGCAGGATGTCCGCGGCCGTCCGCGTGAAGCGCTCGGTGACCTTGGTCCTTTGATCCGCGCGGCCCCGCTTGCCATTGAAGTTCGTGGTCTCCACCACCAGCGTATCGCCCTCGTAATGTCCCACGGAGTCGCCTTGCCATTGACGCACTTCTCCGTGCGGACGCCCATCCAGGGGAATCACGCGCACGTCATGCATCATCTCCTGGGTGATCGCCACATGAGTGGGAGACTGCACGACGTGGAGTGTATTGTTGTAAGGGCCCGCTCCATACGGCGCTCCGCCGCCCGTCATGCAACGGTCAAAAGTAGTCAGATTCTCAGGGCCGTCAAATGGATGCTCTAGCCGATACGCTCTCGCGGCAGCCGCACTCGCTGTGGCTTCCGGTTTCATCGGCGGCATTTTCCCATCCTTTGGGTCAACCAGGATGGAAGTGCGCATGGTCGCCACTACCTTCGACTTGTCCATCTCCAAAAACACTGCGTTGTAATCCCCTACTCCGCCCGGGCCGCCTCGAGGACCACCGACAGACGCAGCGCAATTCGAATTCGTGATGAAGACGACGCACGGAGCCCCTTTGACTCGATCCTCGTCAACTCGATGCCTACCTGTTTCGACCGCCTGGACTTCGTCGGGTCTGAGGAACTCGCGTCCCTGGAATCGGTCCGGCCGCACAAAGGGGGTCGCCGTATTGTAGGACCAGAAACCGGAAAAGTCGGGCTTGCCGTCGGCTAGACGGGCAGGCTTGTACGTTGCCTGCTTCGAGGCCGGGGCTTTCGCCGGCGTCTGCGCGGCAAGTTGCACCGGCGCCAGACAGGCAAACGAAATCAACAACAGCGCCGCGTTGGGCGCAAGAGAACGAGATCGAACGAGATCTACCATGCAAACCTCCAGTTACTGTTTGAGCACCTTGACCGATTCTGCCGCGCCACGATGCTAACGCGTCCACCCAAGGCGTACTCGTTAGCAAAACCTGCGTTTATCGGGATCCTCTTCTTGCGGCTGCGGCTTTTTCCTCGGCGCGCGCGCCGGACAGAATGAGGGGCATCGAATAGTTGCCTTCATGGCACGCGTATTCGTACACCGGGTCCTTGCTCGGCCACATCGTAATCTCACCGGAATACGGCCTCACATACAATCCTGGGTCATCGACAGTGAATTGATACAGAAGGACGTCCGCGGCGGTCCGTGTGAAGCGCTCGGTGATCTTCATCTTCTCATCGGTGCGCTTTCCAACTCCCAATCCGGGCCAACCCCGCTTTCCGTTGAAGTTCGTGGTTTCCACCACCAGCGTGTCGCCCTCGTAGTGTCCCACCGAGTCGCCTACCCATTGACGAACCTCTCCATGCGGGCGTCCATCGATAGGGATGACGCGCAAGTCATGCATCATCTCGGCTTCAATTGCGACGTGATCGCGCGTTTGAATGATGTGATAGGTATTGTTATAGGCGGTTGGGAGCAGCGGTGCTCCGGCGCCGGTGATACACCGGTCCCCGTTGCTGAGATCCTCCGGGCCGTCGAAAGGATGGTCAAGCTGGTGCGCCGCGTCGGCATCCGCCCTGCGCTTGGCTTCCGCTGTCATCGGCGGCAATTTCCCATCCTTGGGATCCGTGATGATGGAGGTGCGCAGCGTGGACACCACCCTCTTGCCGTCTTCCAGAAACACCGCATTGTAATCCCCCACATCCGCGCTTCCACCACCACCCACGACCCCTGGGCAGATCGCCCCCGGGCGAACCTTCGCGGAGCAAGGAGCGCCTTTTATCCGCTTCTCATCGATTCGAATCGTTGCCTTCTGAACCGCGTCGACTTCGTCGGGCCTCAAAAACTCCCGGTCGCCGAACGCAGCGGGCCTCTGCATGGGCGTTGCCGTATTGTTTGTCCAGAAGCCCGAAAAATCGGGCCGTCCGTCCTTAAGACGCGGAGGCGCATACTTCGCTGCTTTCGCGGCGGGCGGAGCCTGCGCGGCCATACGAACAGGCGAGAAGAAAATCGCCGCCGATACCGCCACCAGCGGCAATATTGCGGCGCCGGCCTTTTGAAAACGAGAGCAAGTTAAGTGTTGCACGCAAACCTCCATCCAAGACGATTCTAGCGCGTCCGCCGCAATTTTGCTCGCGCCGATGAAACTCAGGACGGTGATGTTCCCCGCCGGCTACTACCGTCCGGTAGCTCTTTTCGAGGCCACCGCTTTTTCCTCGGCTCGGGCGCCGGATAGAATCAGGGGCATCGAATAGTTGCCCTCATGACACGCGTATTCGTACACCGGATGCTCGCTGGGCCACATCGTAATCTCGCCGGAATAGGGCCGTGTATACAGGCCCGGATCTTCGACGGTGAACTGGTACAGAAGCACGTCTGGAGCGGTGCGCGTGAAGCGCTCAGTGACCTTCATCTTCTCATCCGCGCGCCTGCCGATGTTCGATCCCGGCCAGCCCCGCTTGCCGTTGAAATTCGTATTTTCAATCACCAGCGTATCGCCCTCATAATGTCCCACGGCGTCGCCCAGCCATTGACGAGCGCCGCCATGCGACCGCCCGTCGATGGGAACAACGCGCACGTCATGCATCATCTCCGCCGCGATCGCGACATGACTTGCAGTTTGAATGATGTGAATCGTATTGTTGTAGCCGCGCGGCAGCATAGGCGTCCCGCTCCCGGAAATGCACCGGTCCGCAACGCTCAGATCCTCAGGGCCATCAAAGGGATGGTCAAGCTGGTGCGCCGCGTCGGCCTCCGCTCTGCGCTGCGCGTCCTGCGTCATGGGAGGGAGCCGCCCATCCTTGGGGTCCGTGATGATAGAGGTGCGAAGGGTAGACACCACTCTCTTGCCGTCTTCCAGAAACACCGCGTTGTAATCCCCTACATCCGCGCTCCCCGCGCCGCCCACGGCTCCAGGACAGATCGCACCCGGGCGAACCTGCACCGCGCAAGGAGCCCCTTTCACGCGCTTCTCATCCACTCGAACCGAAGCCTTCTCAACGGTTTTGGCTTCTTCGGGCGTCAAGTATTCACGGCCCTTAAAAGAAGCTGGACGCTCCACGGGCGTCGCGGTGTTGTTCGACCAGAATCCCGTAAAATCGGGCCTCCCATCGGCTAGCCGGGGCGGAGTATACTTGGCCGGATTCGCGGCGGATGTGCTTTTCGCGGTGGCTGCAATTCCAGAAGTAGCCTGGGCGGCCATCTGGACAGGCGCCAGGAAAACAGCCGTTGACATAATCAGGAACGGTGCGGCAGCGCCAGCCGCCGGAAACCAAGAACGCGTGAAACTTGCCATATTACCCTCCATCGGAAAAGATATTTCGCCCTAAACCACGACTCCTACCTGGAACTACTCTTCGCCGCCGCCGCTTTCTCGTCCGCGCGAGCGCCGGAGAGAATCAAGGACATCGAATAGTTGCCCTCATGGCACCCATACTCGTAGACAGGATCTTTGCTGGGCCACATGGTCAACTCTCCGGAATACGGCCTTGTGTACATCCCCGGGTCATCCACGGTGAACTGATAAAGAAGGACGTCGGCGGCTGTCCGCGTAAAACGCTCGGTGATCTTCATCTTGCCATCTTGACGCCTTCCGATGTTTGACCCAGGCCAACCCCTCTTGCTATTGAAGCTGGTCGTTTCGATTACCAGCGTGTCCCCTTCATAATGTCCCACCGAGTCGCCGAGCCACTGCGGAACATTCGCGTGTGGGCGTCCATCCAGGGCAATGACGCGCACGTCGTGCATCATCTCCGCTCCCATCGCCACGTGGTCGGGAGTTTGAACGATGTGGAGACTATTGTTGTAGGCGCCGGGCTGATACGGCACGCCGCGCCCGGTCATGCAGCGGTCCCCGGTGCTCAGATCCTCGGGGCCATCGAAAGGATGTTCCAGTTGGTGGGCCGCATCGGCGTCGGCCATCTTCTGGGCCTGCGGCGTCATGGGCGGCATTCTCCCATCTTTCGGGTCTGTGATGATGGAGGTCCGCAGGGTGGAGACCACCTTCTTGCCGTCTTCCAGAAACACAGCGTTGTAATCGCCTACGTCCGCGCTTCCACTACCGCCCACGGCC
>CAMAUG010000267.1 GCA_945861255.1 Candidatus Sulfopaludibacter sp. SbA3 | reverse complement strand
CTTCACAGGTAGTCGCTGGCCTTGAACTGTATCCTTAGGCCAATGCAATAATGGTTGCACTCATGCGAGGCAGAGCCCCTTTTCTGGCCGCTGCGGCGATCGCGTGCGCGGTTGTAGCGGCCTCCCAGACGGAAACAATCGGCGATGTGCGTTCGGTCTTTGACGGCAAACTACCGCCCGATATTCAGGTCCAGACGTTTCGCCACATAGACCGTTTGTTCCCCACGCGTACGGTTCGCCGGGGCGCGGAGGTCTTGCCTCTGCCGCCCATGTCGTCTGCTGCCGGCGGGACGTCCACCAGAACCGGGCCGCTCGCCGGTTTGGAGTTTACTTCTCTCAATCGGAAGCGCGACCTGATCGACTACTTGTCGCTGAATCGCATCGGGGGGCTACTGGTTTTGAAGGACGGCAAGACTGTTCTTGAAGACTACGAACTCGGCAACACTCCCACGGATCGCTGGGTTTCGTGGTCAATGGTGAAATCGATTTCCTCCACTCTGGTGGGGGCCGCCGTCGAGGACGGTTTGATTGGGAGCCTAGACGATCCCCTGACCAAATATCTGCCCCAACTGGCCGGAAGCGCCTACGATGGCGCCACTGTTCGCCATCTTCTTCAGATGTCCTCCGGCGTGAAGTGGGACGAAACCTACACCGATCCAAAGTCAGACCGGCGGCATATGCTGGATCTCCAGATCACGCAAAAGCCCGGCGTGGTCCTCCAGTTCCTGGCCACGCTTCCCCGCGCGGGCGCGCCGGGCACGGTGTGGAACTACAGCACCGGTGAGACGCACACGATCGGTGCATTGCTGCGTGCCGCGGTGAAGCGTCCCGTGGCCCAATACCTCTCGGAGAAGATCTGGTCGAAGGCCGGGATGGAGGATGACGCAACGTGGTGGCTGGAATCGCCGGACGGGCTGGAGGTGGGCGGAAGCGGACTCAGCGCCCGGCTCCGCGACTACGGCCGCTTCGGCCTGTTCGTGCTCAACGGAGGCAAGATTGGGAACCAGCAGGTGGTACCCGCCGGATGGTTCTCCGAGGCCGGCAGCTCAAAGAATATCGGCGGCAAGATGGTCGATTATGGCCATATGTGGTGGACTTATGGAGCGTCTGCCGCGCCGGTCCATCAGGGGGCATTCCGGGCAGTGGGCATCTTTGGCCAGGCGATGTACATCAATCCGCGCGAGCGTGTCGTGATCGTAGTGTGGAGCGCGCGGCCGAAGCCCACCGGTCTAGCAACTATCGATGACAACGATTTCTTTGCCGCCGTCGTAACGGCCCTACACCATTAGTCCGGCGTTCGCCGCCCGGCGTAGAATCCATGGTGTAGAATTAAGGACAAATGCAAGGCAACTGGATTCGTTCGTCGCTGATCGTGATGATAGGCGCCGGGTTCGCCGCAGCCGCGCCGGATGATCCGATTCAGTTCAACCGAGACATTCGCCCCATCCTTTCCGAGCGCTGTTTTACCTGCCACGGTCCGGACGATAGCAAGCGCCAAAGCAAGCTTCGCCTGGATCTGGAAGCCCTGGCCAAAGGCGACCTCGGCGGCCACTTTGCGGTCGTGCCCGGTGAGCCGGGCTCCAGCGAGTTGGTTCGACGCGTTAGTTCCTCTGACACGGCGCGTCGCATGCCTCCGGCCCGCTCGGGCGCGGCGAAGCTGCAGGATCGCGAAATTGATTTGCTGACGCGCTGGATCGCCCAGGGCGCACCTTGGCAGAAGCACTGGTCCTTCATTCCGCCGGTGCGTCAGGAACTCCCGGCGGTCAGCGACCGTGCATGGCCGAAAAACCCCATCGACTATTTCGCGCTGGCGCGCCTGGACCGGGAAGGGCTGAAACCGTCGTCGGAGGCCGACAAGCGCGCGTTGCTGCGGCGTGTCTCCTTCGATCTGACGGGCCTGCCGCCGTCACCCGCCGACGTGACGGCGTTCCTGGGGGACTCCTCCCCTAACGCCTATGAAAAGGTAGTGGACCGCCTGCTCTCTTCGCCACGCTATGGTGAGCGGATGGCGATACGCTGGCTGGACGCCGCGCGTTACGCCGATACCAATGGATATCAAACGGACGCCGAGCGCTCCATGTACCGCTGGCGCGATTGGGTGATCGATGCGTTCAACCGCAACATGCCGTACAACCGGTTTGCGCTGGAGCAACTGGCCGGCGATCTGCTGCCGAATGCCACGCGCGACCAGATCGTCGCCACCGGCTTCAACCGCAACCATCGCGGCAACGGCGAGGGCGGCATCATTCCGGAAGAGTACGCGGCCGAATACGTGGTGGATCGCGTGGACACAACGTCCACTGTTTTCCTGGGTCTGACGCTGGGCTGCGCGCGCTGCCACAACCATAAGTTCGACCCGTTGACGCAGAAAGAATACTATCAGATGTTCGCGTACTTCAATCAGGTGCCCGAAAGGGGCAACGCGTTCAAGTACGGAAATTCGCCGCCCCTATTGGCCGCGCCGACACCCGACCAGGAGGCGCGATTGAAGGCTGTGGACCAGCAACTGGCCGCCGCGCAACAAAAGCTTGCCGCACTGGAACCTCAGATAGCCAAGGCGCAGACCGCATGGGAGGCGTCACTCCGCGGCGCTGCAGCGCTTGACTGGGCGCCGGCCCGCGATGCCGCCATGCGTCTTCCTCTGGACAACAGCCTGGAAGGCGACATCACCGCCGATCCTCCACGCTCGGAGAAATATCTCTATCTGATGGAGAACGGGCCGGTGCAGCAATCGGTCTCCTTTACAGGCAAGGCGCAGTGGAAAGACGGAGCGGAGCGGTACGGTGCGGGTCCCACGGGCCAGGCCGGCGAGTTCGATGGCAAACGCTACGTCGACGCGGGCGACTCAGGCAATTTCGGATTCTACGATCCATTCGCGTTGTCGGCATGGATCGATCCTTCAGCCGCAAACGGGGCCATCATGAGTCGCGCGGTAGATGATCAGGAAGGCAGGGGGTGGACCTTCTCGCTTCAGGACGGCCATCTGCACGGGAATCTGCTCCTGCGCTGGCTGGATGACGGCGTGCGCGTGGAGAGCGAAGAGACCGTTCCCCTGAACCAGTGGTCGCACGTCGTGATGACGTACGACGGGTCGCGCCTCGCTAGCGGCGTGCACCTGTATCTCAACGGTAAAGCGCTCAAGACCAAGGTCAGCCTCGATTACATGAATCAGCCGTTCGATGTGAAGCAGCCGCTGCGTATTGGGGCGGGACTGGGGCCGGCGAATCGCTTCCAAGGCCGGATGGCGCAAGTGCGGATCTATCGCGCCGCCCTCACCGGCGAAGAAGCGGCCGTGCTTGCTGTGCCGGAGTCCGTAAACCGGATTGCGCAAGTGCCGGCCGTACAGAGGAATGCAGCTCAGGCGAATAAGCTGCGCCGGGCCTTCCTGGACCAGTACGCACCGGATGCTATGCGCGCCGCGAACAAGCAGGTGCTTGACTTGGGGCAGCAGCGCGCGAGGCTATTCGATACATTCCCCACGGTAATGGTGATGCAGGACATGGCGGCGCCCCGCGAGACGCACCTGCTGGTGCGCGGAGCTTACGACCGGCCGGGTGAGAAAGTGGAACCCGGCGTCCCGGCGGTTCTGACCCCACTTCCCAAAGACGCGGCCGCCAATCGCCTCGGCTTGGCGCGCTGGATTACCGATCCTTCGAATCCACTGACCGCGCGCGTGGCCGTGAACCGGTTCTGGCAGAATGCATTCGGTGTTGGCCTGGTCAAGACCGTGGAAGATTTCGGTTCGCAGGGAGAATGGCCCGCCGCCCTGGACCTGCTCGACTGGCTGGCCACGGAGTTCGTGCGCACTGGATGGGACATGAAGGCGATTCAGAAGACCATCGTGATGAGTGCCACGTATCGCCAGGCGTCCAAGACGACCCCGGAAATGCAGCAGCGCGATCCCGAGAACCGGCTGCTGGCGCGCGGCCCCCGCGTGCGGCTTTCCGCCGAGATGGTACGCGACCAGGCGCTTGCCGTCTCAGGGATCATGGTGAGCAAGATCGGTGGACCGTCGGTGAAACCGTACCAACCTGCCGGCTTGTGGAAGGAACTCTCGGGCGGTGACGATTACAAGCCTGACACGGGCGAAGGGCTGCACCGCCGCAGTCTCTATACCTACTGGAAGCGCACCGCGCCGCCGCCCATGATGATGAACTTCGATGCCGCCGGACGCGAGGCTTGCGTGGTGCGTGAGCTGCGCACCAACACGCCGCTGCAATCGCTCAACCTGATGAACGACGTTACCTATCTTGAAGCGGCGCGAAAAATGGCGGAGCGGATGATGCGGGAGGGTGGCACGACGCCGGCGCAGCGCATCGCGTATGGATTCGAGCTGGCCACCGCGCGCAAACCAGGGCCCCGCGAGAGTGAGATATTGCAGGCGAGTTTCAATTACTATCGCGACGCGTTCCAAAGCGATCCGGCGACGGCAACCAAGTTCCTGGCGCAGGGCGAGGCACCGCGCGATGCATCGCTGGACGCACGCGAGTTGGCGGCTTACGCCACAATGGCCAGCATGATTCTCAATCTGGACGCGACGGTGACCAAGGAGTAAGGAGCAATGATGGATCCACGCCTACTTACGCGCCGCTACTTCTTCGGGAAATCTGCCGCTGGATTGGGCGTCGCCGCACTGTCGAACCTGCTGCAGGCCGACGAGCCCGCCGGCGCCATGCCCGGGATTCCACACTTTGCGCCCACGGCGAAGCGCGTCATCTACCTGTTCCAGTCCGGTGCACCGTCGCAGATAGACCTGTTCGACAACAAGCCGCGCCTGCGGGATCTGGCCAAGACCGAGCTGCCGGATTCGATTCGGGGCGGGCAGCGCCTGACAGGCATGACGTCCGGGCAGACCAGCTTTCCGGTGGCTCCATCCATGTTCCCGTTCCAACAGCATGGCAACTCGGGGGCGTGGATCAGCAGCCTGATGCCGAATCTCGCCAAGGTGGCCGACGATTTGTGTTTCGTGAAATCGATGCACACGGACGCCATCAATCACGATCCGGGCGTGACGTTCTTCCAGACCGGTTTCCAGATTGCCGGACGCCCATCGATCGGCTCCTGGTTAGCTTACGGATTGGGCAGCGAGAACAAAGACTTGCCCGCGTTCGTCGTCATGATCTCGCAGGGCAGCGGAAATCCGAACGATCAGCCGCTGGCCGAACGGCAGTGGGGCAGTGGCTTTTTGCCCAGCAGATATCAGGGAGTCAAGTTCCGCTCCTTGGGCGATCCTGTGTTGTATCTCTCCGATCCGGAAGGCTTCACGACACGGGAGCGGCGGCGGTTCATCGACGATCTGGGGAGGCTCAACCAGGTAGAGCTGGATGAGTTCGGCGATCCGGAAATCGCCACGCGCATCGCGCAGTATGAGATGGCGTACAAGATGCAGAGCTCCGTGCCGGAGCTGACCGATCTTTCGAAGGAGCCCGCGCACACATTCGAGCTGTACGGCGCAGATGCGCGCAAGCCTGGGACGTTTGCCGCCAACTGCCTGCTGGCGCGGCGCATGGCGGAACGCGGCGTGCGCTTCATCCAGCTCTTCCACCGCGGTTGGGACCAGCATAACGAACTGCCTAAGCAAATCCA
>CAMAUG010000266.1 GCA_945861255.1 Candidatus Sulfopaludibacter sp. SbA3 | reverse complement strand
GATTCCCGGTCGGCACATCCGCGGATGAAGTCGCCAAGAAGATGTTGGAGGCGACGATCGCTGTGATGAAGAAAGCCGGCATCAAGACCGCCTAACGGACTCGCGCCACGCGAAGCCAACGCTTACTTTTTGTCTTTGGGTTTTTCGGCTTCCAGACGAATTAGCTTAAGGAATTCGCTCCGGCTCGGCAGCTCGGACGTCCCTGCGGGGAATTGGTTCATGCTGAGGATGAAGGCCAGGATGTCGGCGTTCTGTTCGCGGCTGACGCGCCCGGGCCGGTCGGCGGGCATGGTGGTACGGATACGATCGAACAGGTCGCCCGCGGTCAACCCCAGCCAGTTCGAAGAAAACTCGCCGCCTGTGAGGGGCGGTGCGGACTCTCCACCGGTGAGGGCGGTTCCGTGACAGGACGCGCAGTTTTGGCTGTAGGCGCTGTCGCCGCGCGAAGCCTGCTCCTTCGTGAAGACGCCGTCCCAAACCGAGCGCGTTCCATCGCCCTGTGCCCACATGTTCCGCGCCCACGGCGCACAGGCAAGCACGACGATTCCAAAGATCATCCGGTGAGGTTTCATCCGTCTCCGTTCTCAATGATGTTAAACGTGAAGAAACCGGCGCCGGGCGCCGGCTATTCCTCAGGCAGCCGGTAAGCGATGTATTCGCCCGAGTATGCGCCGCCGCTGACGGCGACAATGATGTATTGCCTGCCGTTCACCGAATACGTCATCGGCGAACCGCTTTGCGGCGCTGGCATGGGAATCGCGCCCACTTCCTTGCCGGTGGCCTTGTCATAGGCGCGGAACATCGCGGCGCGCGGATGCTGCGGCGTGGTGGTCACCTGGCTATCGCCCAGCATCACCAGCGTCTTGGTCACCAGCAATCCGACGCTTCCGGGCTGCCCGGTGTTGCCGAGATTCAGGCCCTTCAGCGCGGGATGATTCCGAACCGCGTCGGGTGTCTCGCCATATGGAACTTGCCAAGCGATGTCGCCCTTATCGAGATTGATGGCCGAGATCACGCCATAGGGAGGCTTCACCACCGAGAGTCCCTGCACGCTGAGAGGGGGTCCGGCGGCTGCCGCGGGCGGAGGCGGCGTGGCGGCACGCTTGGGCTGCGGCGCATCCGCTGCGGCTCCTGTGCCGGGGGCCTCGGCAATACGGAAGTCAGTGCCGTTCAGACCCATCACGTACTTAACGTCGGTAGGGAACGTTGGAGGCGGCGTACGGAGAGTGATCGGTGTCACCGCGGATTGATTGGCCTGCGCATAGACGGTGTGGGTTTCGGGATCATACCCTCCACCAGGCCAATTGGTGCCCCCGGCGGCATTACCCAGATTCATCCCCCCCAACAAGCCCTTGGTGTCGCCGATGATGGGCGGGTTGTACATGGGCCCATGCTTGTAGCGCGACATGAGATCCCGCGCCTGCGCGCGCATCTCAGGTGTGTAGTCGATCAAATCCTCGGGGATGCGCAAATAATTTCGCCCGTAAGGTGGAGGCTTGGTCGGGTAGGGTTGCGTCTTGGCCGTTTTCTCGCCCGGAACGTCGGACTGAGGCGCTGGCCTCTCTTCGATGGGCCATACCGGTTGTCCGGTGACGCGATCAAACACGTACAGGTACGCCTGTTTGCTGGGCACGGCCACGGCCTTGATTGCACGGCCATCCACATTAATGTCGGCCAGAATCGGCGCCGAGGACATATCATGATCCCAGATGGCATGATGCACGAACTGGAAGTGCCACTTGCGTTTTCCGGTCTTGAGGTCGACGCACACCAGGCTCTCGCCGAAGAGATTGTCGCCCGGACGCTCCCCGCCGTAATAGTCGGAGGTCGGCGATTCCACCGGCAGGTAGACCAAGCCGAGTTCTTCGTCCACCGTCATCTGGGTCCACACGCCGGTATTTCCGTTGTACGCCCACGACCCGTTTTCCCAGGTCTCGTTGCCGAACTCGCCCGGTTTAGGGATGGTGTTGAACGTCCACAACAGTTTGCCGCTCTTCACGTCAAACGCCCGCACCAGACCTTTGGTGTTGTTACGCGTGGCCACCGTCATTCCTTCCTTAAAAGAGGATCCAACAATCACCACGTCTTTCACCACCAGCGGCGTGGCATGCAGTCCAACCTCGCCCGTCTCCAGATCGATCTGCTGACCGGTCCCCGTGACCATGCCTTCCTTCAAATCGAGAATGCCGCCCTTGCCGAAGCCCGGTATAGGCTGGCCGGTCTTGGCATTCAGCTCAATCATGCGATAACCGGTGGTGACGAACACGATGCGATCGTCGCCTCTACCGTCGGTCCAATAGGAAACACCGCGCCCGGAAAGCTGCCGGGGGGCGGTGGCCGCGCGCTTGCCTTCGCGCAGGCTGTAGACCCACATCTGCTCGCCGGTGGCTGCGTCCAAGGCGACCACGGAACGCCGGCTGCCGCCCGTGGTGTAGATGACGCCCTTCACCATCAGCGGCGTGCCTTCCAGCTTGTATTCCGGCCGCGGCCCCAGGTTGTCGGTCTTGAACCGCCACGCCACTTCAAGCTTGTTGAAGTTTGAGGCGTCCACTTGAGCCAAAGGAGAATACTTGGTGCCTTTGAGGTCCCCCGTATAATAGGGCCACTCGCCCGCCGTCGTGGATGGCAATTGAGCCCAAAGGGAGCCGGCCGCCAGTAAAGGCAGCGCTGCGGCGCGTACCCAGAATCGTTTTCTCATGGTTTACACTCCTGCGTGATGCTTCGTTACATGCCGAACTGCTAGTTCGTGGCGGCGGACAGCCGTGCCAGCGGACTTGCCTTTGCGGTCGACGCGACCGCCATCGCCATTGTGTATATAATAACAACCCGCTCGAGTCAAAGGCTGGCCTGATTTGCGCTGGCTTGGTTTGGGCTACTTGGCCGAGACGGAAACCTTCACCTGCGCGTTGGTCCAGCAGCATTGGAAACCGCGCCCGCCCTCGCCCGTCCAATCGTTACCACCCACGCGCAGAACGTACTCGCCTGGCTCACTGAACGTTGCCGTAATAGAAGCCTTGCCCTGGAAAGCGGTTGATGGAGGAGCCTTGAAGGATGCGGACTCAAGCGGCGGTCTGGCAGTTGACAATGTGATATTGCCTGGCCCCCGGTACTTGCTTAAAGACAACGTGACAGCAGGTGAACTGGGCCGAGGCGCTAACGGGTTCGCTTTGGCGTCGTCCGCCGCAAAGATACTGATTGGCAAAGGCGCGCCTACGGTGGCCTTCAATGAAGTGCTGGTTCCGCCGGGTCCTTGCACAAAAGGCCCGCTTTCGGAAAATGCTACAAAGGGAGGAGTATTGCCCTGGGTGTTTGCGAACGGAGAAATCTCCCACAACGGATCTAAACTGGCTGGAATTGCCGTTGTAGAGCCATTCGCGGTAATGGTCCACGTCAGCTTCTTGGCGCCGAAATCCTTCGGCACTGTCACCGTAAACAGACCCCATTGCCTGCGGGGCAGGAAATGCGTAGGCTGGCCCTGGTCCGGCCCACCTGGTTCGATTTTGTTGTTCACGCCAATCGGAATATCCAGTTCCTCTTTGAGGTTGCGGTTGAGGTAGCCAAACAGGATACCGAAGGTCCCATCGGGATTGGCGAACCAGCCTTCGTACGCGGCCGTCACGCTCTGTCCGGAATTGCGCACCGGTTCCACCAGAACCTGCTGAGGCTGAGCCCAAGCGGCGCAAGCCGATAGCAGTGCTACCGCGGCGCCTATAGCGAATGTGGATCTCCGCATTACGGACGCTATCGCACCGCTCCTGCCATCGTGCGCGAACTATTCTTGCTCAGCCATGCCTGGTAATCTTCTTCCGTGATGTAGGTGACATTCACCCAGGCGTGAGCCATTTCATCCACGGTACGGTCGCCCCATCCCACCCATTGATTGGGATCCGGGTTGTTCTTATTGGCGGCGGTGTTGTCGTGCCATGCCACCACGTGGATCGCAGTGCCCTTGGGTAGCACGGGCGCGGCGTCGTCGCTGTAAATGTAATTGGTCATCCAATTAAAATTGAAGTGGTCGACATAGCTAATGGTTCGCTTGGTGCCGTCCGGAAGAATCGCTTCCAACAGCATGGCCTTGCCGCGGAGATGCATATGAGGCTGGAAGTTCTCTAAGCGCGCCGGTGCCGGCAGAGTCTGCCAACCCTCCGTCTGCGACACGGTATTTGGTTGGATATCCAAGTCGCCGAAATCGAGCGCCCCCGGCGATCCGCGAAAGCCCGTCAGATACGTGCGGTACTTCGGCTGCTGCCCCTTGGGGTACAGATAAACCGCGAGTTCCACGTTGGAGCGAATTTCCTCACCCACGGCATGGTAATGGATATCCCAGTTGATATGGGCGCCCGGCAAGAGCAGCTTGCCCGTATTCTCCCGGAAGATGTCGTAAGTCTTATTGATCGCCCACTCCATCAGCAAGCCTTGCGCAGTGCCACCGATGGGGGAACGGGGTTCGTTCTGTTCCAGGTGGGCGATCGCATGGTGGGTGATCTTACGGCCGCCCGCCGTGCTTGGCCGAATCTCCACGGCACGCACCCAACGGGGTTCGGTGACGGGAACCGCGGCCGAAGGCTTGAACCAGGCGTCCTGACCCTTGGCCGGCATCGTGTAGGGTTCCGACTTGACGACGAAATCCGGTTGCCCGAACTGCGCGGCTAGCTGCCAGTTCTTGTCGTCCGGCCATTGCTTGGCGGCGGGCATATCCTTCGGATCACCCTGCGGTGCGCCCGCATCCACCCAGTTCAGGATCGTGCCGATCTGCGCATTCGACAACGACATGTCGTTCTGGAAAGATTGCACGCCGACGGTGGGATCAATGTGCCACGGCGGCATTTGACGCGTGGCGACGCGTTGGCGGATGGCCCTCGCCCACGGACGCACCTGATCATAGGTCACCAGGCTCATGGGAGCCATCTGTCCGGGACGATGACAGCCCTCACACTTGTCCTGAAGAATAGGAGCAACGTCTCTCGTGAACGTCACATCCCGGCTGCTTACGTCGGCGGCGCTTGCGGCAGCCGAGCACAGGACGCCAATAAGAGCTAATCGCAGGGTCGTTTGTCCGAAGATTTTCACGTGTCTCCTTTGGGCCGGGGAACGCGCGCAGCTTCCCACGCAATCCAAATTATTGCATTTCCCACCGCCGGAATAAAGGGGGCCGCAGGGCTCATCCGGTCAATGCCGGATGAGCGCTGACCGGCAAACTATCGCTTAGGCCAAACGATGCCTTGGTCTTTTTTCGTCACCGCGGCCAAGCCCTTATAGACGAACTTCTGAACCCGCTGGCCACGGTAGGTTTCGGTGGTGTAGATGTTCCCCTTGGAATCCGTCGCGATGCTATGAACCGCGTAGAACCCTCCGGGCTGCCGGCCGCCATCGCCGAAGGTGGTCAGGATCTCGAGCGTGTCGCGCTGGAGGATGTGCACCTTGTTGTTCGATCCGTCCGCAACATAGATGTACTTCTGTTGCGGGTCCTTGGAGAAAGCGATATCGAAAACCGCTCCGTCACCCAGCGTGTTCTTGGCAATGAACACTTCTTTCACGAAAGTCCCGTCCGACTTGAATACCTGGATGCGGTCGTTTGCGCGATCGCACACATACACCATGCCGTCGTTGGA
>CAMAUG010000265.1 GCA_945861255.1 Candidatus Sulfopaludibacter sp. SbA3 | reverse complement strand
ACGACCGTGTACCGGAGTATGATGAAAGTGTATGTTCAGTCCGATGAAGATCAGGACCTTGGAGGTGTTGCCCGGTAGCCCTGTGAAGCGCTCCAGGGTCGGCAAGGTGATGGTTGAGCTATAACGGCGCAAGGGAAAGTACCATGAATACCGACGCCCGCTCCCACGTTCACGCCCTGATTGATCGACTCCCGCCCGTGCAACTGGCCGCCCTCGAAACCATCTTGCAATCGATGCTCGATCCGCTTTCTCGTAAGCTGGCGCTCGCGCCCATCGACGATGAACCCTTCACCGAAGAGGACCGCCAAGCCGTCGCCGAAGCCGACGAGTGGCTCAAGGACAACCAGCCGGTTCCACTCGAAAACGTCCTGGCCGATTTCGGGCTCGGCATGACCGACTGGGAGACCATGGCCAAGACTCCGTTGCCTGAAGAGACCGGCAAGCGGAATGGGTAGGCGCGTCACTTTTACGGATCAGGCCAAAGCCGATCTTCGCGCCATCCCGCAGCCCGTTGCAATCCAGATCCTCCGCACGCTGGCGCGCTTCCTGGAATCCGAGGAAGGCAGCGTCAAGCGCCTGCAGGGCGTCGAGCCGCCCCTCTTCCGCCTCCGCACCCAGGACCACCGCGTCATCTTCCGCGACCTCGGCGGCTCCATCGAAGTCTCCCGCGTCCGGGATCGCAAGGATGCCTACCGGTGAGTCGCTACGGAGGACAGCCGCTATTTGGTTCGCGTCGCCTCTGGTTCGGCCCGGATTAAAGCATCTTGATACTGAATCTTGGCCGCTTCAGGAGCACGGCCCGGACTTAATTCCTCGTCACAGGCCAATAGGCCCCTGACAACCTCTTCGTTCAACTTCGCCAGAAGGCCTGTTGCCTGCTTGAAGAATGCTTTTGCACCCTCAGCATCGTCAAGCATCACCAGGCGAAACCAGCCCATCTCAAGATGGGCGTCAACGTATTCATCGTCCGACGAAAGCGCACTATTGAGGGCCCTCTCAACATCCTCTGGAGAAGCATCATCGGACAGCTGCAGACAAAGCCCTCTCAGAACAAAGAGACGCGCGGAAGGACCACGATGGCTCTCAATGTCCGCAATGAGAGCCAGTGCGTTTCTGACGTCTTTCGCCTTAACGAGGGCCCGAACTTGATCAAGATCACTCACTGCTTTCCGCTGGCGCCGCACTGAAGTACCGCGCTGTGAAGTAGTCCAGCCCTGTCTCACCATTCCGTTCTTTGGAGGTGAATTGCTCTGCGTCCCGTCCTACTCGATGATGCTCTGCATCACGGCATTTTCAAATTCCGGACGCATCACATTGATCGGCGTCTGGATCATGAGGATGGCGGCGATTTTTTCTTTGGGATCGACCCAGAAGTGTGTGCCGAAGGCTCCGCTCCAGCCGAAGCCGCCGTTGGAGATGCGAATGTTGCCCCCCACTGAATCCTGAATCACGCGCACGCTCAAGCCAAAGCCTTCGCCGGTGCGTCTGCCGGGCAGAGTGTCCGGCGCGTGTACAGACGCCATCAGCGCGACTGTCCTGGGGCTCAGGAAGCGCTTTCCGTTCCACTCGCCTCCGTTGGCGAGCATCAGGGCGAACTGCGCATAGTCCGGCGCGGTGCTCATCAGACCGCCGCCGCCGGAAAAGTAGGTCCGGCTCGATAGGAAATTTGGATTTTGCCGCGGTTGCAGCCCCTTCTCCGTTTTTTGATAGGAGCCCACCACGCGAGGCATCAGCGCTTCGGCCGGATAGAACGATGTGTCATTCATTCCGAGCGGATCGAAGAGTCTGGTCCGCAGGAACTGGTCGAAGCTCTGGCCTGACGCGATCTCAACGATGCGGCCCAGCGTGTCGAACGCGGCCAGAGGGCTGTAGCTCCACCGGCTGCCCGGTTGGAATTCGAGCGGTGTGGCGGCCAGCCGTGGAATGAAATCCGCCAACGTTTCGTTGGGTTGGCGCGCGATCTTCCGCTGCTCCGCGGTGGAGATCGGGCCGCTGACCAATCCCGACGTGTGCGTCAGTAGGTCGCGAATGGTGATCTCACGAGTCGCCGGCACGGTATAGAACGCCGGATCTGCAGCGTTGTTGTCCGCGGACGGCGGCGGCGGCGCGGGCTGCGCGACGGCAACTTTCATCCCCTTAAATTGCGGGATGAATTTCGATACCGGATCCAACAGGGTAAGTTTACCCTCTTCGAGCAGCATCATGATGGCGACGCCGGCGACGGGCTTAGACATGGAGGCGATTCGGAAAATGGCGTCCTTGGGCATCGGCTTTTTCGAATCGAGATCCATGACGCCCTGGGCCTCCAGATGCACCACGCGCCCACGGCGCGCGACCAGGGTGACGGCGCCCGTGACGTCTTGCGAGTCGATATGGCGCTGGATCATTTGATTGATACGCTGCAGCCGCTCCGAAGACAAACCTACGTCCTCCGGCTTGGCCATCTGCAGGGCCGCGGCGGTCAGCGGAACGGTGACGAACGCCAGAAACGCTGCATTCCGTAAAAATTTCGACTTCATATGCACCTCCTGTGTACGCTGCTAAGGTTGCTGTTCAGAACGTCGCGATGGGATTGAGGACCGATCCGGTCCCGCCTGGAACGGCCGCTGGCGACGCGGTAACAAGAAATTCCCAGCGGCGGCGCCGTTCGGCTTCCCTGCCGATCAACTCCAGATCGCAATTATCGAAGATCGGCGTGCCCATCGCGACCAGACTCAGCACGTGAATCGGCTGTGATATGCCAGCAACGCCGGAGGGCACTACATCCTGAGCGCCGTCGCCGCCTAGAATTGCCACGTCGCGCTCATGCAGCCATTTCGCGCAGCTCATGTGAAGTCCGGCCAATCCAGCCGAGTTCGGCCAAGGGCCTTTTGCGTCGCGCCGCGCCCAGCGTCCGGTGCGCACCAGGAGGACATCCCCGCTGCTCACTTTGACGCGCGCTTTCTTTTCCCAAGCATCCAGGTCCTCGGGATAGATGGGGGTGCCCGGTTCCAGATAATCCACGCCCTTATGGCGGGCCATATCCATCAAGACACCGCGCGTGACGAGCCCATGCTTGAAGTTCAAAATGCCGTTTTTCGCGGCGCCGTTTTCCGTTACCAGGTCCTTCGAGTAGCCGTTGTACATCTTGCCGTCGTAGAGAAAGTGGCAAAGCGAGTCCATGTGCGTGTGAACATAGCCGTGGTAGGAAATGAAAAAAGTATCGCCCGTACCGCCCATGCCGGTTGCGGGCGCGGAAGCGCCGAGTCTGTTTACTTTACGAATAATGGGCTGAGGGTTGTCGACCGCCGCCTCCATCTCCGCGTTCCGCGCCATGGAGAAAGATGCGCCCTCTTTCACAAGACCCGCCGCCTGCTTTCGCTTGGCCGGCGTGATGAGGTTGACGGTGCCCATCTCGTCGTCTTTTCCCCAGCGATTCCAATTGGAAAGCTGCTTCATCAGATCCAGAAATTCCTGCGTAGTGGCGCTGCGCGCCTGGACGCTCTGCGCTTGTCCGCTCTGCGCTTGTCCGCTCTGCGCTTGTCCGCTCTGCGCTTGTCCGTATGACGACTGCGCCGCTGCAGCTGCGAGCGATACACCCGCCACGCGCTGGAGCGCCTGCCTCCGCGATACGCCGGCCCCGGAAATCGCGCTCTCCGAAAGTACGGTTCGTTTCATGTTGTCTTGTCTCCTCTCAATGGCCGCGAGAACGGCTGGCCGGTTCTTCGCAAGAATTATATACCTTTGCGGGCCCATATCAAAACCAAGTCTCCAACACGGCGTTTGCCTGCTTGACACATTCCGCGTGGTTGCTCTAATATTTAAGGCGATCCACACAACCCACTAGGAGCCCTGATAATGCATCTTCCACACCACCCTGGCCGCCCTTCTTCGCGGCATGAGCGACTCCATTCGCGGCGGGATTTCTTTAAGACCGTCATGGGCGGTGCCCTGGCAGGGGCGTCCATCCTTGAAATCGCGCAGTATCAGGCCGCGTGGGCGCAGGCGCTGGCTCCCACCGCGGATCCCACTTTGTTTGAGATCAGGAAAGCCGCCGAGGGCGTCTACCAGGCCTTTGCGAAGCCCAATGCGCTATTGAACTCAAACGGCGTCATTTTCGTCAATTCCAAAGAAGTGATTGTGGTGGATTCGCATTCCAGGCCGTCGTCGGCTGCGTCCCTGGTCGCCCAGATCAAGAAAGAAATTACCGATAAGCCTGTCAAGTATTTGGTGGACAGCCATTTCCATTGGGATCACGCGCACGGAAACGCGACCTACGAGAAACTGGGGGCCAAGATTGTCGCCAGCAAGACCACTCAGCGCCTGATGGCGGAGACCTCGGCGAGTCGAGTAAAGGGAACCCTGGAGCCGGGCGGGAAGGTTGCGCTCGGGATGGCGAGCGTGCCGACGCTCATTGAGGCTGCTAAAGAAAATCTGGCGAAGGCTTCCGGCGCCGACGCCGAGGCGCTCAAGATCCGCCTGCAACAGCTGGATGTATACGCGGCCGAAATGAAGAACTTCTCGCCCGCGGTGCCCAAGGTCACGTTCGACAAGACATACTCGATCAAGGACAAGGACTTCGACCTGATCCTTCAGTTCAACGGCCGTGCGCACACTGCCGGTGACACTCAGGTATATTGCCCCTCCAAGGGCGCGATCGCGACCGGCGATGTGGCCGCCGCCTTCATGGGGGACGGTTACCCCAGAGACTGGGCGAAGACGCTGGATACGATCATGAAGCTGAAGTTCGACATCGTCCTGCCGGGCCACGGCCCGATTCAGACCGACAAGTCGCAGATGATGACCATGCGCAACTATGTGGAGGAACTGACGGCGCGCGTTTCCGCCGGCAAGCAGGCAGGCCAGTCAGTGGCTGACTTGCAGAAGACCATTATGGTGGCGTCGCTCAAGACCCCTGCCGCGCCGAATCAAACGCAGGCGGCTCTGAATAACAATATCCTGCACATGTACGACAGGTTGGATCTGAAGTAAGCTCCCTGTCACAAGTGCGCGGGAGAATGGGAGGCACCACCACCGTTATGTCGCGAAGACTCTGGATCGCCCCCATCGCCTTTGCGCTGGCATGCGCGCCTGGCATCTCGTAAGACGCCGCGGATTGGCCGCACTACGGCCGGGACGCCGGCGGCACTAAATACTCGCCGCTCGATCAGATCAACACAAAGAACGTCGCCAAGCTCGCCCCCGCCTGGACGTACCGTACCGGCGATCCCGAAGGCACCTGGGAAGAGACCCCCATCGTGGTGGGCGGCGTCATGTATTTCGCCACCAAGAATAATCGCGTGATCGCCCTGAACCCCGAAACGGGCAAGGAGATCTGGACCTTCGATCCGAAAACGCCGCAGAACATCGTCACCGCGCATCGCGGCGTGTCCTACTGGCCCGGCGATAAGCAGCATCCTCCGCGCATTGTCGTAGCCGTGTCCAGTTCCGCGAGTTCCGGCCGCCCGACTCGTCTCATTGAGCTGGACGCAAAAACGGGCAAGCTGGTGCCGGAGTTCGGCGACAACGGCGAAGTGAATCTGCGGGCGGGCGTGGCGGATAACTACCCCAACGCAATCTACAACGTCACCTCGCCGCCTGCCATATATAAGAATCTGATCATCGTCGGCCCTGAATTGCAGGAAACTCCCAGCAAGGGCCCCAGCGGCGATCCGCGAGCTTTCGACGCACTGACGGGAAAGTTGGTCTGGCGCTTC
>CAMAUG010000264.1 GCA_945861255.1 Candidatus Sulfopaludibacter sp. SbA3 | reverse complement strand
AGGCGTTACAGCAGCGGTTTGAGCTTGATCGTAGCCTATACGCATGCTGTTGCGATCGACAACACCAGCGCCATTCGCATACAGGGCTATGACACGCTATTTCCGCAGAACAGCTATTGCAGACCCTGCGAGCGCGGACTCTCCTCCTTCGACACGCGCGACCGCCTGGTGGTTTCCCCGCTCTATGAACTGCCTATCGGGAGGGGCAAGCGGTTGAACATTACGAATTCCGTGATGAACGCCATCGCCGGAGGATGGCAGGTCGGTGGCATTCTGACGCTGCAAAGCGGAGTCCCCCAAACCATCAACATCGGCAGCCAGGACAACTCCGTTACGCAAAGCACCTACGACCGGCCGGATGCGACGGGAATCAGTCCAATGCTGAACAGCCCGGGCCCCGGCGGATGGTATAACCGGGCCGCCTACGTGTTGGCCCCGCGCGGGAGATTCGGCACGGTCGGACGCAACTCGGCGACGTCGCCTGGGATCTACACGATCAACGCTGAGATCCACAAGAACATCCGCATGCCCTACAACGAACGCCATCAACTTCAGTTCCGCGTGGAAGCATTCAATCTGTTGAATCACCCGGTATGGGGGCGCCCGGACCCCAGCATCCTGTCGGGTGCCGTGATTCCGGGTGCGCCGGCGAACGCGCCTCGCGCGGGTTTCGGCGTCATCAGCGGCTTGCTGAATCAGTTGAATGGGTTTCCTCCTTCGATCCCCATGCGCCAGATTCAGTTGGGCTTGAAGTATACGTTCTGAGCAGTCTCGGCCCATAACCATAGCCCGCATCAATATGCGAGAATTGCAATTCGCCCTGAAGCTGGTCGTTTGAAAGGCAGAATATGAGATACGGAAAAATCAAAGCTGGGTTGGTGGGTTTTGCGGTGTGTGCGAGCGTGTTCGTCTACACCGGATTAGGCACGGCTCAAACACCGAAACCAAAGCGGATCAATCGCGCTATCGAACTGCTGCAACAAGGGCAGCCGGTCTACTACACCGGATCGCATTCCGGTACGGTCGGCTCTTTCGAACAAGGCAAGGCGGACGCGCAAACCTGGGCGGACTACATCAGCTACGACATGGAGGCCGCGCCGTACGATGTAGCGGGCCTCTCCGCTTACATGCAGGGCCTGGCCGCGGGCGGGCCTACCCGGACCGGCCATCGGACGCCGGCCGTGATCGTGAATGTCCCGGTGCGCGGCGCCGACGAAGCCTCCGTCCGCGCCAATATGTGGATGTTTGAGCAGGTGCTGGCGACGGGTGTGCACGGCATCCTTCTATGCCATGCCACGACGGCGGGCGCGGTCCGTGCCTTTGTGGAGGCTGTGCGCTACCCCAATCGCGAACAGGGAGTCGGGCAGATGGGCCTGAAGGAGGGCATTCGGGGCGCGCATGGCGCGGCAACTGCGGCGAAGATCTGGGGCGTCTCCAACGAAGAATACATGCAGAAGGCCGACGTATGGCCTCTCAATCCAAACGGTGAAATCCTGCTCGGCATCAAGATCGAGGATAAATACGCTTACGCCAACGTGGACGAGATCGTGAAAGTCCCCGGCATCGGATTTGGAGAAGGTGGCCCGGGCGACATGGGCCTGTCATTTGGTTTCAAACGAGACGATCCGAAAGCGCGCGAGGTCCAACTTCGGATCTATGCCGCGGCCAAGGCTCAGAAACTCTACTGGTTGGGCATTGGCGAGGGAGTCCGGGGAACAAATCTGGAGGAGGCGATTGAGCGGACCATCAAAGAAGGCCGCATGATCGGCTCCGGCGAGCAAACCGCCGCGATCGGCCGCAAGATCACGAAAAGGCAAATGCCGTATTGATTCCGGATCGGCGCGCCGACGGAATCCCTGAACTACCTTCCGAGCGACGCGCGCATGTCCGCCACCGACGCCAGCCGGTTCGGATTAAGCGTGTGAATGGACAGCACCCGGTCGATGTCCAGCTTCAGTCTGTCGAGGTTGTCCAAGAGCACCACGGTGCTGATCGCCGGCGGAATGGGTACCGGAATGTTCGCGGGCGGCAAATTGAACATGTCGGCGTAGATCATGATTTTTTCTTTCGGTAGGTAGCCGATCACCAGGCCATCCGCGTGCGGAAGACCCTTGATCACGTGTACTTCGAAGGTGCGTGTGGCATCTTGAAAGACGCGCTTGTCGCCCTTGAAGCCCTCGATCACCGGCTTCTTTCCTGATTTCGACATGGCGTCCGGTGCCAACGTACGAGGCGCCGAGAGCGCGGTCATCAGGAAATCGCGGTTTACCTCGGGGGTCACCAGTGTGATGCCTTCGGCAACTGTCGCCGTAAGTCCACCGGTGTGATCGAAGTGATGGTGCGAAATCACGCCGTAGCGGATCGGCTTGTTGGGGATCACTTTCTTGGCCTCCGCGATAATGGCCTGCGCGCGGGCTTCGTTTTGCGGCCCGGGCTCGAAAAGCAGGATGTGGTCGGCGAATTCCACCGCGAGCGCGTTGTACGAGCCATTGATCCGGAAGATGCCGTCGGCGAGCTTTTCCGACATGGGGCCGGCAGCCGCGGGCGGGGGAGCAGCGGCTGGACCTGTCGCAGCCATCAACCGCTGAAGGTTTGCCGGATTGGCATTGGCACCCAGAATAAAGGCTGTGAACGTGGGCCATCCGCCGCGCTTCTGAACCATTTGCGCCGGATATTTTAGACCGCCCGCGGCATCGCGGTAATGCGTGTATTCCACCTCCACCAGCGTGTCGCCGAGGACCGGATTTTCCACCCACGTCTGGACTTTTTCTACCAGGTTCTGGCTGTTGATGGTTCCCACCACTCTGTACGGCTGCCCTCCCGGAGACTTCCCAGGGGAGTTGAACGTGACCACTTGAGTGCGCTTGCCGCCTGCGTTCTGCGCGCGTACCGTGGCGTTATTCGCCGCCGCGCCTTTGAGAAACCCCCACGGAGTGATCCAAATTTCCAGCTGTTGCACCCACGCCGCGTTTTGCGGCGTGATGACCATCTGGGCCGGCACAAGCGTCGGCGCGCCCGCCACTCCCAAGGCGAAGTTCGACCACGTGGCCCGCGATGCCGGCTGCGTGAAATCGATGGCGCGCACGTAATCGTTGGCGGTCGCCATGGGCCACGGCTGGTTGGCATTGTTGTTCTGCCCCAGGTTGCCGTTCTGGGCGACGCCGAAATAGTGAATTGAATTCAAGCCGTCAACGCCCATCGCCGCGGAGGCGGCACTCACCACGGCCTTCGCATCCTGGGCAAGGGCGGTTTGGGATAGGGCGGCCAGCGCCAGCGTGATCATCCATGAGCTCTTCATTGTTTGTTCCTCACTGGCGGCGCTAGATCGCGCCACCTGTTGCTGGATTATGCCATAATCCAACGGCCAAACGCACGCGGTTGAGGTGTTCAACCCGATCGGTTGACGCCAACGTTGCCGATCCCCGGATCGGAGGACTCAACCGGCGCACGGCCCCCGATTGGTGGTTCGAAAGCGGCACATGCTTCGATGGCCGGCGGCTAGTTCTTCTGCTCGCAGCAACCGGAAGCACAAGTCTTGACAAGATATTATATTAGATATAATCTAGATCTTTCATGGACGCCGAGGCGATTAAACGGTCCTTGGAGGGCAGCGGGTTGCGGTGCACTGCGCAGCGCTACGCCGTGATGGCATTGTTGATGGAACACCACAGTCATCCCACGGCCGCGGAAATTTTCGAAGCCGTAAATCGCGTGGATCCGCGCTCTTCCAGGGCCACGACTTATAACAATCTGCGGGACTTGGTGCAGGCGGGTTTGGTGCGTGAAGTGGCAGTCGAGGGCCGCGCCGCGCGATTCGATGCGAAGGGCATGCTGCATCACCACTTCATATGCGACCGCTGCGGCATGGTTGAGGATATGGAGTGGTACGACGTGCCCAAGCCTGCCTCGAGTTCCCTCGGTAAGCGGATTCTGCGCGAATGCGAACTCATTTTTCGGGGGTTCTGCACGAAGTGCTCTCCGGCGCGAGCGTCCGGGCCGTCGTGCGAGTCCGGGCCGTCGCGCGAGTCCAGGCCGTCGCGCGAGTCCAGGCCGTCGCGCGAGTCCGGGCCGGCGCGCGAGTCCAGGAAAGTGTTGTAGCCGTGTGGCCCGCCTCAGCGAGCGTGGCCGCGGGCGGCGGCGTGAATGAGACGCCGGCATAGATTTGTAGTTCGCAATAATTCTTTCTTGAAAGTAAGGAGCAAAACTTGTCAACCGAAGCGAAGTGCCCGTTCAGACACACCCAAGCTGGAGCCCCGACGAATGCGAATTGGTGGCCGAATCAACTGAACCTGAAGATCCTGCACCAGAACTCCCCCCTGTCCGACCCGATGGACGAGAAGTTCAATTACGCGAAAGAGTTTAAGAGCCTTGACCTGAATGCCGTCGTTAAAGATCTACACGCCTTGATGACAGCGTCGCAGGCCTGGTGGCCTGCCGACTTTGGCCACTACGGAGGTCTCTTCATTCGCATGGCCTGGCACAGCGCCGGCACCTACCGCATCGCCGACGGCCGCGGCGGGGCAGGCGCCGGCATGCAGCGTTTTGCGCCCCTCAACAGTTGGCCGGACAATGCAAGCCTCGATAAGGCGCGCCGCCTGCTGTGGCCCATCAAGCAGAAGTACGGCAAGAAAATCTCCTGGGCCGACCTCATGATTCTGGCCGGCAACGTCGCCTTGGAATCGATGGGGTTCAAGACCTGCGGTTTCGGCGGCGGGCGAGCGGACGTATGGGAGCCCGACGAGGTTTATTGGGGGCCTGAGAGCACCTGGCTGGGGGACCAGCGCTACACCGGCGACCGCCAGCTGGATAACCCTCTCGGCGCTGTTCAGATGGGCCTGATCTACGTGAATCCGCAAGGACCCAACGGGAAGCCGGATCCCATCGCCGCCGCACGCGATATCCGGGAAACGTTCGCCCGCATGGCGATGAACGACGAGGAGACCGTCGCGCTTATCGCCGGCGGACATACGTTCGGCAAGACCCACGGCGCCGCCGATGCGAACAAGTACGTCGGCCCCGAACCCGAGGGTGCCCCCATGGAGGAGCAAGGCTTCGGCTGGAAAAACACTTTCCGCAGCGGCAAGGGTGGCGACGCGATCACCAGCGGGTTGGAAGGCGCCTGGACCACCACCCCGACGAAATGGAGCAACAACTACCTGGAGAACCTGTTCGGCTTTGAGTGGGAGCTCACCAAGAGCCCTGCCGGCGCACACCAGTGGACCCCTAAGGGCGGCGCTGGAGCGGGCACCGTTCCCGATGCCCACGATCCCTCCAAGCGGCACGCTCCGTTCATGCTCACCACGGACCTCTCCCTGAGGATGGACCCGATCTATGAGCCGATCGCGAGGCGCTTCCTTAAGAATCCGCGGCAGTTCGCGGACGCGTTCGCCAAGGCGTGGTACAAACTGACGCACCGCGACATGGGACCGATCGCGCGATACCTTGGCCCGCTGGTTCCGGCCGAGCCCCTGCTGTGGCAGGACCCTGTTCCCGCGGTGGATCACAAGTTGATCGGGAAACAGGACGTTGCAGCCCTAAAGGCCAAGATCCTCGCGTCCGGACTTTCCATCTCCCAACTGGTTACGACGGCCTGGGCGTCGGCAGCGACGTTCCGCGGCTCCGACAAACGCGGCGGTGCGAACGGCGCGCGCATTCGCCTGGCGCCACAGAAGGATTGGGAAGTGAACCAACCCGCCGAATTGGCGAAGGTCATGCGGAAGTTGACAGCGATCCAG
>CAMAUG010000263.1 GCA_945861255.1 Candidatus Sulfopaludibacter sp. SbA3 | reverse complement strand
CCGGAATAACTACTAACACTCCTAATTTCAACAAGTCACGAATTCCCACCCCGTCGCGTTTCAGCTCCGAGAGGTACTTCGCTACCAACAATATTATCACCAATTTGACAAACTCAGAGATCTGGAAGTTGATCCCGAACACTCTGATCCACCGCCGCGATCCGAACACCAGCCGGCCCACCACCAGTACCGCCACCAGTGAACCCAACGCGAGCGTATACAAAAGCGGAATCTGGGCAAGCAGCGTATGGTAATCGATGGAGGTAAACAACCACAGCAGCCCGACGCCCAGCGTCACCCATAGAATCTGCTTCCACCATGCGTCCTGGAACTTGGTCCCGTGCGTCGCGGAATAGATTTGCAGCACGCCCAGTGCGGAAATAATGAGCGCCGTGGCCAACAAGGACCAATCGGCATCGCGAAAACTGCGGTAGCGCGCCACTCCGATTTCAGTGTAACAGGGGTGCGGGATACCCATAACCGCAGGAACACGCCCTCGCCTTCGGCCGCGATCCGTCCGTAACTGCAATTGCATCCTCACCCCGGCACCCCTCACAATAGAGAATTCCTATGAGTTCCCCGGACCCCGCTCCGCTGGTTGGCGTCATCATGGGCAGCAAGTCCGATTGGGACACCATGCGCCACACGGCGGACATTCTCATCCGCTTCGGCGTGCCGCACGAATGCCGGATCGTATCCGCACACCGCACGCCGCTGTGGATGGCGGAATACGCGACGGCCGCCGAGCAGCGCGGCATGGAAGTGATCATCGCGGGGGCGGGCGGCGCCGCGCACCTGCCCGGCATGGTGGCCGCGCACACCATTCTTCCGGTGCTGGGCGTGCCCATTGAAAGCCACGCGCTTAAGGGTATGGACTCGCTGCTTTCCATTGCGCAGATGCCGGGAGGCGTGCCCGTCGGCACCCTTGCCATCGGCAAACCGGGCGCGATCAACGCCGCTTTGCTGGCCGTGGAGATTCTGGCCACGCATCACCCGGCGCTGCGCGAGAAATTGCGCGTGTTCCGTGCCGAGCAGACGCAACAAGTCCTCGGCGATACACTCACTTCCGCGCCGGACGCCGAACGGCATGAATGAACCCATTCTCCCGGGCTCCGCAGTCGGCGTCCTGGGCAGCGGACAACTCGGCCGTATGTTCGCCATCGCCGCGCGGCGCATGGGATACCGTGTTCACACCTTTTCGCCGGATTCCGATACGCCCACCGGCCAAGTCTCCGACGTCGAAATCACCGCGCCGTATGAAGACCTGGACGCCATTCGCAAGTTCGCGCGGCAGGTGCGCGTCGTCACGTTTGAGTTTGAAAACGTGCCGTCCGCCGCCGCGGCCGCAGCCGCCGAAATCGCGCCGGTGCGGCCCGCGGGATCGGTGCTGCACGTTGCGCAGGACCGCATTCGAGAAAAAACGTTCTTGGCTGGGGCGGGTCTTCCCGTCACGCCTTTCCGTACGGTGGAATCCGCCGCGGATCTCACACGCGCTTCGACGGAACTGAGCGGTCCGGCAGTCTTGAAATCCGCCGCTTCCGGCTACGATGGCAAGGGCCAGGTTCGTGTTATGTCGCCGGATCAGGCCGCGGAAGCCTGGGCCTCCATCGGCTACGCACCAGCCGTATACGAGAAGTTCATCGTGTTTGAAAGGGAAGTCTCCGTCGTCGCGGCGCGCGGCGTGGACGGCGGCATCGCGGACTACGGTGTCGTCGAAAACCGCCATGTGAATCACATCCTGGATATTTCGATTTGTCCGGCCAACGTTGCGCCCGCCGTCGCGGCGCGTGCGCGCGAGATCGCCCATGCGGTGCTTGAGACGCTCGACGTTGTGGGCGTCATGTGTGTCGAATTCTTTGTCGAACCGGGCGGCGGCCTGTATATCAATGAACTGGCGCCGCGTCCCCACAACTCCGGGCACTTCACCTTTGACGCGTCTGTGACCAGCCAGTTTGAGCAGCAATTGCGCGCCGTGTGCGGCCTGCCGCTGGGCTCGACGGAACTGCTGCGTCCCGCCGCGATGGCGAATCTGTTGGGAGATCTGTGGACGCGTGGGGAACCCGATTGGGCCGCCGCGCTCGCGCATCCCGATGTGAAGTTGCATCTCTACGGTAAACTCGATCCGCGCAAGGGCCGGAAAATGGGACATATGACCGCTCTGGCGCCCGATGCCGGTCGCGCGCTCGCCACGGTCTTACAGGCTCGCACCGCATTGCTGGCCCACTAAGCGTGAAATCTATAATGAAGCGTGGCCGCTCCGAAGATCAGCGAAGCGCATCAGGTGAAGGACTGGCTGAACGCAGCCGTTTCCGTAGCCGTGCTGACGGGCGCCGGAATCTCGGCCGAAAGCGGCATCCCCACCTTCCGTGGAGACGGTGGCTTGTGGAACAACTTCCGCGCGGAAGACTTGGCGACGCCCGAAGCCTTCGCCCGCGAT
This sequence comes from Candidatus Sulfopaludibacter sp. SbA3, assembly GCA_945861255.1. Lineage (GTDB taxonomy): Bacteria > Acidobacteriota > Terriglobia > Bryobacterales > Bryobacteraceae > Palsa-187. The sequence continues at coordinate 3,299 of CAMAUG010000263.1, read as the reverse complement.
CCGAAATTGGTGTGGGAATGGTATGACTGGCGCCGCGGTCTGATCGCCGCCGCGGAACCCAACGCCGGACACCGCGCGCTGGCCCAACTGGAACGGCGCTCGCCCCGCTTCACGCTGATCACGCAAAACGTGGATGGCCTGCATGATCGCGCCGGGAGCGTGAGCGTCTTGAAGCTGCACGGGGATATCTGGACCATCCGTTGCACGGCCTGTGAACGCGAAAGGCATGACGCGCGTCCGCGCATGGAGACTTTGCCGCCCCGCTGTTTTTGCGGGGGCCTCGAGCGCCCCGGCGTAGTATGGTTCGGCGAAGGGCTCCCCGGCGCGGTCTGGGATGAGGCCGTCTCTTCAGCGCGCGAAGCCGATCTGTTCTTCGTCATCGGCACGTCGGCGCTGGTGCATCCCGCCGCCGGACTGGTGCATCTGGCGAAAAGCGAAGGCGCCAAGGTGGTGGAGATCAACGTGGCTGAGACGGCGGTTTCATCCACCGTGGATCTTTGCTGGCGAGCGCCCGCTGCGGAGGCGCTGCCGCTATTGTTGTGACTTGCGCAACACTGCGACAATGGTAATTGCGCGCTCCACCACAACCAGAAATGACAACAGTTTGCTACTTCGATGCATTCTCCGGCATCAGCGGCGATATGGCCGTCGGTGCTCTGGTTGACGCCGGCGCCTCGCCCGAGGCCTTGATCGAAGCGTTGCGCAGCTTGGATATGGGAGCGCGATTTGAAATTGAAAAAACCAAGCGCGGGGGAGTTACCGCGTCCAAATTCCATGTCGGGTTCGAACAACAAGGCCAGGCGCACCGGCACCTGAAAACGATTCTGGGGATGATTGAAAAAGCGCCGATTTCCGATCGCGCCAAACAGAACGCCTCCAATGTGTTCCGCGGTCTGGGCGCCGCCGAAGCGCGCGTCCACGGCGTCCCCATCGAAGCCGTTCACTTTCACGAAGTGGGCGCCATTGATTCTATTTCCGATATTGTGGGTGCGTGCATCGCCCTGGATCTTCTGGGAGTGGACGAAATCCATACGTCCGCGATTAACGTCGGCAGCGGCACGGTAAATACCGAACACGGCGTGTTGCCGGTTCCCGCGCCGGCCACCGCGGCGCTGCTGGAGGGCAAGCCAATTTACGCGCGCGGTCCGGCCGTGGAATTGACCACGCCCACGGGTGCGGCCCTTGCCGTCACGCTCTCCGCTGCCTTCGGCCCACTGCCCGCGATGAGCATCGCCAGTATCGGCTATGGCGCTGGCGATCGTGATTTCAAGGAGCAACCCAACGTACTGCGCGTGCTGATTGGCCAGAAAACCGCCGCCATCGAAGCCACCCTGGTCAGTGTGATCGAGGCGAACATCGACGATTCCAGTCCCCAGGTGCTCGGCTATGCGCTGGAACGTTTGCTGGAGGCCGGCGCGCTGGACGCGTCGTTGTCGCCGCTGCAAATGAAGAAGAATCGTCCCGGGACGCTGCTCCGCATCATCGCTCATCCGCACGATCAGGAACGGCTCTCCACGATCGTCTTCGCGGAAACATCCACGCTGGGTCTGCGAATTTACACCGCCGAGCGGCGCGTGGAGGAGCGTAGAATCGTCGAAGTGCAGACCGAATTCGGGAAAGTGCGCGTGAAAGTTTCCGGGCAGGGCTCCTTCACGCCCGAATACGAAGACTGCCGGGCCATCGCCGCCCGAACCGGCACGCCTCTGCCTAAGGTGCTGGCTGCCGCACAGGAAGCTTACTTGAAGAGCGCGCGCACCCAACAATAGTTCCTAATCGAAAATGAAATATTACCTGACCACGCCTATCTACTACGTCAACGCCGCGCCGCACATCGGCCACGCCTACACCACCATCGCCGCCGACGCCATCAAGCGCCTGAAGCGCATGCAAGGCTATGAGGTGGTGCTGACTACCGGCACCGACGAGCACGGCCAAAAGATCGAGCGCGCCGCCGCCGCGGCCGGGAAGTCGCCGCAGGAATTCACGGACGTGATCGCAGCGGAATTCCGCCGGCAGTGGGAGATTCTAGGCCTGGGCGTCGACCGCTTCCAGCGCACAACCAGCAAGACCCACGCTGCCAACGTGCAGGAATTATTCCGCCGTTGCCTGGAGGCGGGCTACGTTTACAAAGGCAACTACACCGGCCAATATTGCGTCTTCGACGAGTTGTATGTGAATGAGGCGAAACCCGGCGACCCCTGCCCGGAGTGCGGGCGTCCCACCGAAACCGTCACTGAAGAGAATTACTACTTTAAGCTCTCGGCGTTTCAAGACAAGCTCATCGAGCTCTACGAAAAGCATCCCGATTTCATTCAGCCGGAGACGCGCCGCAACGAGGTGCTTGCGTTCCTCAAGCGCGGCTTGCAGGATCTCTCCATCAGCCGCACCACCATCAAATGGGGCATACCGGTCCCCAATGAAGAGAAACACGTCTTCTACGTATGGTTCGACGCACTGATGGCATATATGAGCGCGGTCGACGGCGAGAAGCGGTGGCCCGCCGATCTCCACTTGATCGGTAAGGAAATAGTCCGCTTCCACGCCATCTACTGGCCGGCATTCCTGATGGCGGCGGATTGGCCTCTGCCCAAACGCATTTTCGCGCACGGCTGGCTGCTGTTTGAGAACGACAAGATGAGCAAGTCGCGCGGCAACATTGTCCGCGCCACTCCCATTCAGAAGGTGCTCGGCACGGATGCCCTGCGCTACTTCCTGCTGCGCGAAGTGGTCTTCGGGCAGGACGGCAGCTTCAGCTACGACGCCTTACTGCAGCGTTACAATTCAGATCTTGCCAATGGACTGGGCAATCTGGCAAGCCGTACGCTGGCGATGATCAACCAGTATCGCGGTGGTGTCATTCCGTCAGCGGATGGCGATCCCCAGATCGCGCAAACGGCTCGAGAAATGATCGGACTCGCGTTTGAATATTTCGAAAAGTTCGAATTCTCCAAAGCGCTGGAAACAATCTTCGGCCTGATTGCGGGAGTGGACAAATACATCGTGGAACGCGCCCCCTGGAAATTAGCTAAGGAGGGTGAGGCCGCCGCCGCGAAGCAGTTGGATGAGACGCTCTATACAGCGGCGGAAGCGCTCCGTCTGGTGACCGCGCTGCTTTCGCCGGTCATGCCGGATGCGGCCGCGAAGATTTGGGCGCAGCTCGGTTTCGCGAATTCCATCGACGATGTTCGCGTATCCGATATCCACTGGGGCCATTTGAAGTCCGGCCAGAAACTGGGCGCCGTGGCAGGCGTTTTCCCGCGCGCCGGAGCAAAGGAGTCCATCGAGAAAATGAGAGAGCT
>CAMAUG010000262.1 GCA_945861255.1 Candidatus Sulfopaludibacter sp. SbA3 | reverse complement strand
GATAGGGCCGCGAAAGAAGCCGCTTCGAAGCCTTCAAAATAAGGGGTTGCGGCGATAAACGGGGCGTACCGCTCCGCGCACTACGCACCCGGTTGATTTTGTTTGCGCCGCTTCACTAATCTCTTGCGCCAGCGCCGCGCGATGGTGGGCGGGTCGAAGGCAAGCGCCAGCAATTCATGCTGCTCGCGCGCGTGGATCTTAGGAGAACCGGGCGCGGTGGACGCGCTCTCCGGCCGCCCCGCGTAGCCCAAAACACGCGCCTGGTCCGCCATGATGCGTTGCAGGCGGGTGCGCATGAAAATCCACGCGCCCATGTTGCGGGGCTCTTCCTGCACCCATACCACGCCGCTCGCGCAGCTATACTTTTCAAGCACGGCGCGGATCTCGGCTTCCGGCAGCGGATACAACTGCTCCACGCGTACGATAGCCGTGTGCGCCGCGGTTTCATCGGTGGCCTTGCGGGCCTCACGCGCCGCCACAAGTTCGTAATAGATCTTTCCGGAACACAGCAGGATCTTGCGGATGGAGCTTGGATCGGTCGCGGTTGCGTCGTCCAGCACCGGATAGAACGATCCATGCGTCAGATCTTCGGCGGTGGACACCACCTTGGGATGGCGCAGCAGACTCTTGGGGGACATCACGATCAGCGGCTTGCGCAGGCCGCGGCGGTCCGCGCCTCCGCGCATCTGGCGCCGCAGCAGATGGAAGTACTGCGCCGGAGTGGTGCAATTGACCACCTGCATGTTATTTTCCGCGCACATTTGCAGGAAACGCTCCGGCCGCGCGCTGGAATGCTCCGGCCCGCCGCCTTCCTGGCCGTGCGGCAACAGCATCACCAGGCCGCTCGGCTGCCCCCATTTGGATTCGGCCGACGCGATGAACTGGTCCGTCACGATCTGCGCGCCGTTGGAAAAATCGCCGTACTGCGCCTCCCACAACACCAAGCTCAGCGGATCGGCCACGCTATAGCCGAATTCGAAACCCAGCACGCCGTATTCGCTGAGCGGACTATTGTACACCTCGAATTTCGCGCGGCCCGGCGACACATGCGCCAAAGGCGTGTAAACGCGGCCATTCTCGTAGTCGTGGTATTCGGCATGGCGATGGCTGAAGGTACCTCGTCCAGCGTCCTGGCCGCTTAAACGCACCGAAGTGCCTTCCAGCACCAGGCTCCCGAACGCCAGCGTTTCCGCCATGGCCCAATCGATGGAATTGTCGCGTAGCGCCGACGCGCGCTTCTCCACCATCCTGGCCAGCTTGGGATGAACGGTGAATTCCGGCGGGAACGCCGTGACGCCTTTGGCAACTTGCTCCAGCGTGGAAAGACTTACGCCGGTGGGCGGCAAATCGTGCGGCATCGCCTCGGGAGCCAAGGGATTCAGTTCATGTAATTCCCACTGTTCTTTGTTCTGCTGCGTCTGGTCGTAAACGTCGTAAAGGCTCTTCTTCTGCGCCTCCTGCCAGCCCGCTACTTCTTCGGCCGTGACCACACCGTCCCGCTGCAAACCAGCCGCATACAACGCCGCGACGGACTTGTGATCCTTCAACTTGCGATACAACACCGGCTGCGTGTAACTGGCATCGTCGCCTTCATTGTGGCCGTGCTTGCGCCAGCACACCATGTCGATGACCACGTCACGATGAAAGCGCTGCCGGAAATCGTAGGCCAGTTGGGCCGCGCGGATGCACGCATCCGGATGGTCGCCGTTCACGTGCAGCACCGGGGCGTGCACCATCAGGGCGACATCAGTGCAATACACCGTTGAGCGCGATGCTGAGGGATCGGTGGTGAAGCCAATCTGGTTGTTGATCACCAGATGGATGGTGCCGCCGGTATTGTATCCTTCGATCCGCGAGAAGTTCAGCGTCTCGGCCACCACGCCCTGCCCGGACATGGCGGCATCGCCGTGCACCAGCACCGGGATGACGCGCTCACGCTTGAGATCACCCAGGCGATCCTGCTTGGGACGCACGATTCCTTCCACCACAGGGTTCACGGCCTCCAGGTGGCTGGGGTTCGGCGCAACGGACACCGTAATCCGCTGGCCCGAAGGCATGGTACGAAGGTTGCTTGCACCCAAGTGGTACTTCACGTCGCCGGTTCCTTCGAAATCCTCCGCCGTTGGATCGCCCTCGAATTCCGAAAATACCTGCGCGATGCCCTTGCCGATGATGTTGGCGAGCAGCGCCAGGCGGCCGCGGTGCGCCATGCCGATCACGCATTCCTCCACTCCGTTCAGCGCGGCACGGCTCAGCAGTTCATCGATGATCGCGATGGCCGCTTCGCCGCCCTCGAGCGAAAAGCGCTTGTGGCCCTTGAAGCGGTTTTCCAGGAAAGTTTCAAAACCTTCCGTTTCGACTACGCCCTGGAGTGCGCGGCGCCGCACGGCTGGGTCCAGCGCCCCCCGGTCCGCACTCTGCTCGAGGCTCTCCTGAAACCAGCGGCGCTCTTCCGGGTGCTCACAGTGCATGTATTCAACGCCCATCTTGCCGGCGTAGGCCGCGCGCAAGCGGTCGAGCAGGTCGCGAAGGGTGGCGACTCCAAAAGCTCCACAATGGAAGCTGCGGTCGAAATCCCAGATCGTCAACCCATGCGCTTGCGGGTCCAGGTCCTGGTGTGCCGGACGGGGCGCGCCCAGGGGATCGATATCGGCCGCCATATGCCCGCGCTCGCGCCAGGCTTCCATCAAGCGGGCGACAGCCGATTGCTTCACGGGGTCCGCGTTGACGATGGGAGCGGCGGCCTGATCCGCCTCCCATCGCACTGGACGCAGTGGAATCCCCAGGTCCGCGTAGATCTGGTCGAAGAAACTGTGTTCGCCCTCGAGCAGCGCTTGCACCTGTGCCAGGAACATGCCGGATTCGGCGCCCTGAATTACGCGGTGATCGTATGTGCAGGTCATGGTCATGACCTTGCTCAGGCCCATCGAAGTACGGGAATCTTCGGGAACACCGCGGTACTCGGCAGGATAGTCGATGGCGCCGGTGGCGATGATGGCGCCTTGTCCCGGCATCAGCCTAGGCACTGAGCCCACGGTGCCCACGGTGCCGGGGTTGGTGAGCGAAATCGTGGTGCCTTCAAAATCGGCGAGAGTCAGCTTGTTGCCGCGTGCGCGAAGCACAATGTCGTCGTAGGCCGCCAGAAATTGCGCGAAGTTCATCTGCTCGGACTTCTTGATGCAAGGAACTTTCAAGGAACGCGCGCCGTCCCTGCCCGCCACATCCACCGCCAGGCCGAGGTTGACGTGGCCCCGGCGCACGCGCAGAAATTCATGGCCGTTATCAGAAAACGCATCGTTGACGGCAGGAACGTTTTCAATCGACTTCACGATGGCCCAAGCCACCAGGTGCGTATAGGAAATCTTGCCAAGCCCCTGGGACGCGCGGTAGCCGTTGATCGCCCGGCGATTTTCGTCCATCACCTTGACCGGCATCGTCCGGAAGCTGGTGGCCGTCGGCACGGTCAAACTGGCCGACATATTCTCGGCGATCTTCAACGCCGGGCCGCGCAGAGGCAGCAGTTGATCGTCCTCCAACACTGTTACTGGACTCACGGCGGGCGCCAAATGCGATGCCAGCGCGGGTAATCCACGCATTTCCGCGGCCGGCAGTTCCCCCATGGAAGCAACGGCGTTCTTTGCAACGGGCGCCTGCGAAGGCCCTTCAAACACCTGTTTCCAACTGGTATCGACCACCTGGCGATCATTGCGGTACTGGTGGAACAGTTCTTCTTCCAGCCAGCTATTCACACTTGGAGCGGTGGGGTCAGGCATGGGGTTCCATCTACTATGATATCGGATGCGGATCGCGGCTTCAGGACTCCGATAATGAACAAATTTCTGTTTTTTTCAGACATTCACAATGACACGAGGACTATTCAGCAACTCCTTGCGATTGATGCGGATGCATACTTTTGCGTCGGGGATTTGGTGAACTGGGGGCGCGGCTTGGACAAGATGGCCGCCTGCTTCGCGCAACTCCCGGCGGACCGCGTATACATGCTGCCTGGAAATCACGAATCCGCCCGCCAGATGGAAGAATTCTGCGCGCGCCACGGATTCGTCGACTTTCACGGCAAGACCGCCGAAATCGGCGGCGTGCGCGTTGCCGGTCTGGGATATTCGACAATCACGCCGTTCGACACGCCCGGCGAATTCACGGAAGAACAGTTCACCGAGCGCCTCGCGGCGTTTGCCGAATACAAGCCGCATGTGCTGGTGTGCCATTCGCCTCCCCTGAACACGCCGCTCGACCGCATTCGGGAAGGCCTCCACGCGGGGAGCAGCGCCGTGCGCGAGTTCATCGAACGGCACCAGCCCGCGTATTTCTTCTGCGGGCACATTCATGAGGCCGAGGGCGTGGTGGTCCAGATGGGCGCCACGCGGGCGATGAACGTGGGCAAGAAGGGGTGGCTGCTGGAGGTGTGAGCTTACCCTCCACCGCCAAAACAACGGAATAGCTTGATCGGGCCGAACGTCATGTCGATGCGGCAGTGGCGGCCGAGAAAGTCGTCCACGTCTGGAAAATCGGCCGAAGAATACTGCCGGCGAAGTACTCCTTCGGGTTGAGGCCCCACAATCATGTACACCGGCCTTACATCCCGGAGAGCTTTCAGATACTCGGCGCGATACCGGGCACGCAGGGGCGTGGTTTCCCCCACCAGCAGCGCCGTGCTGTTCCCAAAACGCGTCGCGTTTTTTCGTCCGCTGAGATACAGCGCTGTTGTGTTGAATCCCCAGATTCCCACACGATCGCTGTCGTTACTGTGACTCCGAATGTAAGCCGCGGCCTCAACTTCCCACTGTTGATTCCCGAACGCGGCATTGTAAACGTCCCTGCCGACAACGCCTTCCACAAAACCAACCCAGCGAATCATTTCCCACGCCGGCGGCGCGCAAGCCGCCGCGGTCGCGAAGAATAGAAGCGCCCACTTCAGGGATTGCACGCGCCGGTTTGGCCGGGGGATACGCAGGGAGCCCAGAAAACTCACCGCCAATGCGATCAGCGGGGCGTACACCGGAATCCAATGGTAGGCATAGAAGCGGTTCTGCGCACCCACACAAATCAGGGCCAACAACAGCCATGTTCCCAGGATGATCGCCTGCCTGCGCGAACCGCCATAGATCTCTCTCAGCCCACCGAGTCCGAGCAATGCAACGGGCAGGAAAATGGAGGCGCGCGGAAGATTGGTGATCGCATTCTTGACCACGGAGAAGGGGCTGGATCGTGCGCTGGACGAATAGATCACCGAGGTATAGACCAGGTATTGCTCGACAAACTCACCCGCGGCTCCGGACGCTGAGAAGTAGATCATCACCGCAAACATCGGCGCGAAGAAACCTGCCAGAATCGCGGAAATCTTCGTTGCCGAACTCGCCGCGGACGCGTTGTCCCAAGCCATCAGCATCGGGACCGCGAGAAACACGCCAAACAACGGTTTGATCAACACCGCAATACCGATCAACAGTCCGGCCATGCCGTGCCGGAGCACCGTTCGTTCGCGACCGGCGACACTCAAAATGGAAACCGCCGATAGAATGGCGATTGCGGCCCACGCATCCGGTTGTGCCGTGTGCCAGTACGATCCGGCCGCGTACCAAACGGCTAAGAATAGGGATGCCCACAACCCGAATACGCGGCCTGCAAACGAGGAGACCATTGCGAACATGCGCCAGCTGCCAAGGATGAGCAACACACCGTCAAACAGGCGAATCCCCCACAGGTTATGGCCGAACAAGCGCTCGGCCAAGGC